>NZ_JBKVXZ010000004.1:0-63159 GCF_046973065.1 Flintibacter sp.
CCGGTACGCCGGTGCGGCGGGACTTCTTCCATCTGACGAAGGCAGAGGCCAAGCGCCGCCTGGGCGTGGAAGACGGCCGGCCCCTGCTTGTGTCCTTCTGGGGGTCCCTGGGGGCCTCGGGCATGAACCGGCAGATGGCGGACTTCCTGGCGCTGGAGGCGGCCAAGGAACCTTTCCACCACATCCACGGCGCCGGAAAGGATGGCTATCCAGTGCTGCTGAAGCTGCTGCGGGAGAAGGGAGTGGACCTGGCGGACCACCCGGCGCTGCAGGTGCGGGAGTACATCTATGATATGGCCGCCGTCATGCGGGCGGCGGATCTGGTGCTCTGCCGGGCGGGGGCCTCCACCATCAGCGAGCTGACGGCACTGGGGGTCCCGGCGCTGATCGTGCCGTCCCCCTATGTTACCAACAACCACCAGGAAAAAAACGCGAGGGTCCTGGAAAACGCCGGCGGTGCCGCGGTGCTGCTGGAGAAGGACTGCTCCGGTCAGGCGCTGTTCCAGGCGGCCTGCGGCATCCTTCATGACGGAGCGCGCCGGGCCTCCATGGAGCGGGCCATGTCCGCCCTGGGAATCCGGGACGCCACAGAGCGAATTTATCAAACCGTGCTGGAAATCTGCCAGTAACCACGAAACCCCGCCGGCCATAGGATGGACTGTTGAACCATTCTGGATTCGGAGGGGAACGGATATGAGCCAGCTTTTGTCGGTGCGAGGCGGCCGCCGCCTGGAGGGAGAGGTCACGATCCAGGGGGCCAAGAACAGCGTCCTGCCCATTCTGGCGGCCACGCTGTTGGCAAGGGGGCAGGTGGCGCTGCTGGGCTGCCCCCGGCTGCGGGATGTGGACGCCTCCATCCGCATCCTGCGGCATCTGGGCTGCGACGCCCATTGGGAGGCGGATGCTCTGGCGGTGGACACCACCGCCCTGCGCCGCTGTGAGATTTCGGATGTACTCATGCGGGAGATGCGCTCCTCCGCCATTTTCCTGGGGGCGATCCTGGCCCGGTGCGGGCAGGCGGACCTGAGCTACCCCGGCGGGTGCGAGCTGGGCCCCCGGCCTATCGACCTCCACCTTGCGGGCCTGCGGGACCTGGGGGCGGAGATCCGGGAGGAGGGCGGCTTCCTCCACTGCCGGGCGGACCGGCTGCGGGGCCGGGAAGTGGTGCTGCGGATGCCATCCGTGGGAGCCACGGAGAATCTGATGCTGGCCGCCTGCGGGGCGGAGGGCGTCACGGTGATCTCCAACGCCGCCCGGGAGCCGGAGGTGGTGGACCTGCAGAACTTCTTGAACGCCTGCGGGGCTCGGGTGTCCGGGGCGGGGAGCTCCGCCGTGTCCATAGAGGGCGGGCAGGACCTCCACGGCTGTACGTACCGGGTCATGCCGGATCGGATCGCGGCGGCTACTTACCTCTGCGCGGCGGCCTCTGCCGGCGGGGACATCTATCTCCGGGGCGCGGAGGAGGGGCACCTGTCCACAGTCACCGCCGCCCTGCGGGAGGCGGGCTGCACGGTCACGGCAGACAGCGGAGGCATCCGGGCTCTGTGCCGGGAGCGGCTGCGGGCCGTGGGGCCGGTGCAGACGGCGCCCTACCCCGGCTTTCCAACGGACGCGCAGGCGGTGCTGATGGCGGCACTGCTGCGCAGCCGGGGCGCCACGGTATTTGAGGAGAACATCTTTGAAAACCGCTATCGCCATGTGGACGAACTGATCCGCATGGGGGCCAGCATCCGGGTATCTGGCCGGGTGGCGGTGGTCACGGGTGTGGAGCGGCTTCACAGCGCGCCAGTGCGGTGTACGGATCTGCGGGGCGGGGCGGCCCTGTGCGTGGCGGCTCTGGCGGCGGAGGGGGAGACCCGTGTCTCCCAGATCTGCCACATCGACCGGGGCTACGAAGACCTGGCCCGGGACCTGCGGGCTCTGGGGGCGGACGCGGTGCGCGTGGAAGAGACAGAAAACGGGTAGGAGAGACGACATGGCCAGACGCAGACATTCCAACCGGCGGCGCAGGAGGGGAAACTTCGGCTTCCTCTATAAGCTGCTGTCCGTGCTGGTGATCTGCGCGGCCGTGGTGATGGCCCTGACGCTGTTCTTCCGGGTGGACACCATCGAGGTCACGGGGACTGAGCGGTACACCGAAAAGGACGTGATCGAGGCCAGCGGTATCCAGCTGGGCGACAACCTCTTTCTGCTGAACAAGTACGAGGCCGCCCGCAGCATCGCGGAGCAGCTGCCCTACATCGACATTGAGGACATCCGCATCCGGCGGGAGCTGCCGGACACTCTGCTGATCGATGTGGCGGAGTGCGGTACACCCCTGGCGGTGATCCAGGACGGCAGCGCCTGGCTGCTGAGTCCCAAGGGCAAGATCGTGGAGCAGCTGCCAGCGTCTCAGGCTGGGGACTATGCGGTGATCGACGGCTGTGAGCTGCTGGCCCCCTCGGTGGGCACGGACATCGCCCTGTCCACGGAGTTCGCCAATCAGCAGACCAGTCTGCTGGCGCTGCTGGCGGCGCTGGACGCCGCGGGCCTGACGGACCGGGTGGATGCCATCCACCTGGACGATCTGTCCCGGCTGACTATGGACTACGCCGGCCGCTTTTCTGTGGAGATGGAGTACAACGCGGACTATGACCGGATGCTGCAGATCCTGGAGGCGGGAATCAGCAAGCTGGAGAGCAACCAGACGGGCAGCATCCGCCTGGACCTGAATCCGCCGATCCTCACGCTGGACTGAGAGTGGCGGATTTGGCAGAAGATTGCCGAGACAGGGGGGACGGACCGCCGCCCCTCCTTTTTCCGGACAAAAATCTGAGGGAAAAGCCCGATGGACTCTTGACCAGAGGGCGAAAGTGTCATACAATAAACTAAATGTTATGAGATACAGGATATTGTGAATCCAAAGGGACGATCCTCCCTTTTTACACAAACGATAGTAGGAGGCACCACTATATGGCATTTGGATTGGAGACCGGTCCCGATACCGTTGTCAATATCAAGGTCATCGGCGTGGGCGGCGGCGGCAACAATGTGGTCAACCGCATGGTCCGCAGCGGCACCAAGGGCGTGGACTTTGTGGCGGTCAATACCGACAAGCAGGCGCTGAACGTATCCAGCGCCACCTATAAGATCCAGATCGGCGAAAAGCTGACCCACGGTCAGGGCGCCGGATCCGACCCCGAGGTGGGCCGCAAGAGCGCGGAGGAGAGCCGTAACCAGATCGCCAAGGCGCTGGAGGACACGGACATGGTGTTCATCACCGCGGGCATGGGCGGCGGCACCGGCACCGGCGGTGCCCCCATCGTGGCGGAGATCGCCAAGGAAATGGATATCCTCACCGTGGCGGTGGTCACCAAGCCCTTCGGGTTTGAGGGCCGCCGGCGGATGCAGCAGGCAGAGGCCGGCATCGCGGAGCTGAAGGACAAGGTGGACTCCCTGGTCATCATCCCCAACGAGCGGCTGAAGCACGCCACGGACCAGAAGATCACCTTTGCAAACGCCTTCGAGATCGCAGACGACGTGCTGCGCCAGGCGGTGCAGTCCATCTCAGACCTGATCCGGGATACCGGCTTCATCAACCTGGACTTCGCGGACGTCACCGCCATCATGAAGAACGCCGGCATGGCCCACATGGGCGTGGGTCGGGCCGCCGGCAAGGGCAAGGCCGAGGAGGCCGCCAAGATGGCCATTTCCAGCCCCCTGCTGGAGACCTCCATCGAGGGGGCCAAGGGCGTGCTCATCAATGTCACCGGCTCCATGGACATCGGTCTGGAGGAGGTGGAACAGGCCGCCAGCTTGGTCCAGGCGGCGGTCCATCCCGATGCGCTCACCATCTTCGGCGCCACCTTCGACGAGACGCTGGACGACGAGATCCGGGTCACCGTCATCGCCACCGGCTTTGACAAGGTGCCGGAGCAGCTGCCCAAGGTGCCGCCCATCCAGGCGGGGGCCGCGGGCCAGCAGAGCGCCGCGGCGGAGCCCATGCCCCTGAAGGAAGAGGATGTGCCCAAGCCGGAGGAGCCGGAGGACGACCCCTTCAAGGATATTTTTAAAATTTTCAATAAGCGGGATTGAACGATTTTTTCCAGGACCTGCGGGTATTTGCCTGCGGGTCCTGTTTTTTTGCCGCCGCGGCGGCACAGTCAAAGCCTGCCATGGGGCTGCTTCCGCATTTTGCAAGGCGTGTTTTTCCGTCTGCGGCAGATGATAATCTCGCCGGCAGATCAGCGGATTTGCCGGCCGCGTTTCGGAAAGGGGTGATTTCATGTATGGACCATTTCAAAAAGCGAGACACGTGCTGCGGGGCGGAGCGGCGCTGGTCTTGGCATTGCTGTTGTGCGCGGCCATGCCGGCGCGCGCTGCCGGTGTGACGGCCGGCGGCGCGGACCAGGACACCTCCGCCCGGATGCTGGTCCCCGTGGGCCACACGGTGGGCATCAAGCTCTTTGCCCGCGGGGTGATGGTGGTGAAGGCGCCGGAGAGCGGCACGCCTGCGGATGACTGCGGCCTGCAGACCGGCGACATCATCGTCAAATGCGGCGGCGTCTCCGTAACCTCCTCAGAGCAATTCCAATCCCTGCTCCAGGAGAATGGGGAGACGGCCACCGACCTGCAGGTCCGCCGGGAAGGCGGGAGCGTGACGCTCTCTGTTTCCCCGGAACAGAACGAGAAGGGCGCCTACTGCATTGGGGCCTGGATTCGGGACAGCATGGCCGGCATCGGCACCATGACGTATTACGACCCGGAAAGCGGCGCCTTCGGCGCTCTGGGTCACGGGATCACGGACGCCGACACGGCGCTCCTGATGCCCTTTGCCTCCGGATCCATTCTGCCCTCCACCGTGAAAGCGGTGAAGAAGGGCACCATCGGAGAGGCCGGTGAGCTGCGGGGGGATTTCGACCTGGCCACAGATTTGGGTGATCTGTACGCCAACACCACCAGCGGCGTCTTCGGCACGCTGGACCCCGGCGAATTCACCGAGCGGCTGGGCGATCCCATGCCGGTTGCGGCCGCCGGGGAAGTCCACGCCGGTCCTGCCACCATCCTCTCTAATGTGGAGGGTGATGCCGTTCAGGAATATGATGTGGAAATTTTACAGGTTGTAGAGAATGCAGCAGACGGCCGGGACCTGGTGATCTCTGTGACGGACCCGGAGCTTCTGGCCGCCACAGGCGGCATCGTCCAAGGTATGTCCGGCAGCCCGATCCTGCAAGACGGAAAATTCGCCGGTGCGGTGACGCACGTCCTGCTGAACGATCCAAGCAAAGGGTATGGAATTTTGATGGAAACTATGCTGGCAGCGGGAGATTTCTCAGAAGAACCCGTGGCCTGACATGGTCTCCCAGGCAGACAGCGGCGGCGGGAAGCATTTTGCTTCCCGCCGCCCCGGAATTTTTTACAATACAGATTTACGACTCTCCGCGCGGGAGTTCCTGCGCTTGGACAGTGGATTCGGCCTCCGCCTGGAAACTGCGGAACGCCGCAAAGCTCAATAGAATCAACAATAAATTGACCATCACAAAGGCGATCAGCACCCCGGCCACGATCCTCCAGATCCGCCGGGCCCGGCGGTTTTTCACCGCCAGCTGCTCGGCGATGCGGGCCAGATGCTCCGCTGTTCCGCCGCGCTCCGCCTCTGGCGGGACCTCCGGCCCCAGCAGAGCCGCGGAGGTGGTGTCCAGCTCCTCCGCCAGCCGGATCAGCAGGTCTGCGTCCGGCACGGACCGGCCTTTTTCCCATTTGGAGACGGTCTGCCGCACCACATGGAGTCGGGCGGCCAGCTCCTCCTGGGAGAGGCCCTTGGCCTTCCGCAGGGCCTTCAAATTCTCTGCAAGCATTGCGTTGCCTCCTTTCCGGGATCATTCTACCAGGGGAACCGCCGTTGCGGCAAGCAACGCAGACGCACATGGCCCCTGAGCTGCAGAGGTGTTACCCCCCCTGTTCCCCGGAGAACAGCGCCAGCTTGGCGTTGAGCTTCCTGTAAATGCGATCCCGGAACCAGGGCTCCGACGAGGCGGCCACCGCCTCCTCCAGACCGAACCAGGCCACAGCGCTGTTCTCATCCGGCTTCCGGCGCACGGGGGCCGCCGGGTCTGCCTCCAGCAGGTAGGTCACATTCAGATGCAGGTGGGAGGAGACGTAGGCGCCCCGCTTCTCGTGGCCGTCCACAGTGAGGATTTCCAGAGAGTAAATGTGGGGCGATACCGGACGCACCGCCGTGAGTCCGCTCTCCTCCCGGACTTCCCGCATGGATACCGCCAGCAGATCCCGGTCCCCGTCCGCGTGGCCGCCCAGCCAGGACCAGGAGTCGTAGAGGTTGTGGTACGCCATCAGCACCTGTGTCCGGTCCGGGCTCACCACCCAGGCGGAGGCCGTCAGGTGCCCGGCAGCGTTGTCCCGGGTGTAAAGCGCCTCGCCGCTCCGCAGCCGCCGCAGCAGTTCCGCCCGGTCCCGTTCCTCCTGGTCATTCCAGGGGCGATACGCTTCTAATTCCTCCAGCAGCGTCACATGTCTCATCCTTTCTCTTGAGATGGCTCCATTGTACCACGGCCCCGTCCAAAAGGGAAGCCACTGCTGCCGGGAGACTCCGCACCCCTTGCGGCACAAGGAGTTAGGAGGCGCGGCGCAGAAAGTGTCGAATGATTCTTGGAAGTTATTTACAGTTTCTTGTTGCAAATCGTGTCCGTTTATGCTACTTTATAGAAAACGCGATTTGAAGCTTCATGAATCCGTCGTAAACAGGAGCGCCCACTTTTTTCCGGCTGGGAGAGGGGGCCTGCTCTGAAGCATTTGTGCCTGGTAAACGAAAATTGTGGAAAGAGGACAGGGGAAGACATGGACATCAGAAGAACTGTATTGCTGGCAGATGCCAATGAGGAATTCCGCACCCTTGTGCGGAAGATCATAGACGAGACAGAGGAGTTTTCGGTGGTGGGGTCTGTGGGAGACGGGACGGAGGCCCTGCGCCTGGCGCGTGAGGAAGCGCCGGACCTGATTCTGATGGATGTGGTCCTGCCGGGGCTGGACGGCTTCGGCGTACTCAAGCAGCTGCGGGAGCAGGAGGGGAAGGTCCCCAAGGTCATCCTGATCTCCGCCTTCTGCAGCGACAGCGTGGTATCGGAGGCTGTGGATCTGGGAGCCAGCTACTTTTTGACAAAGCCCGTGGAGGAGAACGCCCTGCTGGACCGGATGCGGGCGCTGTTCAGCCGGGGCGCCCCGGTGGAGGAACACCCGGCGGAGCTGAAGAATCTGGTGACCTCCGTCATCCATGAGATCGGTGTGCCCGCCCACATCAAGGGCTATCAGTACCTGCGGGAGGCCATCATGATCGCGGTGGACGACATGGATGTGATCAACGCCGTCACCAAGGTGCTGTATCCGGAGGTGGCCAAGCGGTTTTCCACCACGCCCTCCCGCGTGGAGCGGGCCATCCGCCACGCCATCGAGGTGGCCTGGGACCGGGGCGATCTGGAGACGCTGCAGAAGTATTTCGGCTACACCGTCTCCAATGCCAAGGGCAAGCCCACCAACAGCGAGTTCATCGCCATGATCGCCGACCGCCTGGTGCTGGAGCAGCGGAAGGACCGGAGAGCGTAAGAAAACAGATAGAAAACCAGCCGGGAGAGGGTATCCTCTCCCGGCTGTTGTCAGGCGTGCAGGAGCTTTTCCCCGATGACAGCCATCTGGTCTGCCGTCAAGCTCCAGTCCCAGGGCAGCTTGACCTCTGCCATCCGGTCCGGCCAGCACAGTAGGAATTGGTTCACCGGCTCTGCACCGGAGTACCGCTGGAAAACCTCCTCCGCACCCCAGGGGGCGGCAGTCACGGTGCGGTACTCCTCCCAATACTCCATGGGCAGCTGATCGTTGTCCCGCTCCACCCACTGGATGAAATCACGCTTGCACAGGCCATAGAGGAAAGGAAGCTTCACCGTGACGATCTCATAGCGCAGCTCCGGCAGGTCTCCGTCCCCCAGCCGGGCGTCCTGCTGGTACTCCCCGTGGGCGGCCAAGGGGGACCACTCCACATCCGCCTCCGTGGACCAGCCGTCATAGTCGATATCGATCAGGTCCTCCACCCGCAGGGGGATGGGATCGGCATAGACAGACCAAGTCATGCCGTGGGCGGTGTAGGTCTCCACCGGCGGATGGTCCTCCAACCAGCCGGAACCGGCATTGCGTATCATGAGGGCGAACAGACCTGTTGTCCCGCCCGCAAACATGGCGATGCAGATTCCTACGATTACCAGGAGGTTGGCCCAGGGCGGGCACCGCAGCCGTTGGAGAGCCTTCCGGGCGGCGTTGGCCAGAAAATAGACCAGTGCGAAAAACAATACCATCCCGATGGTCAGTATGACCATCCCAGTGGACCGGCTTATGGAGGCAAACAAGCCTGCAATCAGGAGTCCGGACCACATCAACACCAGAATGCCAAGTCCCCGGGCACTCCGCAGGTCCGGCAGGGGCAGCCCCGCCTCGACGGCGGCCTCGGCCCGCCGCTGCCAGCGGTGGTAGAGCAGCAGGCTTGCCAGCGTCAGCACCAGCAGCGGCAGGTAGGCTGTGGCCGCCAGTAGGGCAGTGGGGCTGGCCAGGGTGTCCACGGGATCCGTCCAAATCTGGTAGCATTGAAACGCCACTTCCAGCAGGCAGAGGAGCAGCAGCGCCAGGTAATTGCGCATCATGGGCTTTCCAATGCTCCGTCGGATGTTCTCCAGCTCCGCCGCCGGGTCGGTGTCGATGGGAACGGCCGCCGGATCCTCGCTGTAAAACACCTGTACCTGGTCGGAGCTGGCCGCCCGGTGCCACCCGGCTTGGGCGCAGTAGTCCTGAAAGGTGTCCAGCCCCGCCGCCGGAGCGGGAGAGAACCGCCCGGCCCCGGCGAAAAAGGTGACGGCGAACCGGAGCTGCTTCGGCTCTGTCCGCCGGTAGTGCCAGGACCAGGTCCCCAGCCGGTCCAGCATCCAGCCCCTGGCGGCCATGTCTGCCAGATGGTCTGTGACCCGCTTCCGGTCCAAAAAGCTGTACAGGGGCATCCACTCCCGTTTTGTGTGCTTCATGGGGCGCCTCCTTCCGATTCCATCAGCCGTTCATAATCCGCCGTCAGCTGCCGCAGCCGCCGGGCCTCTACCTCCAGGGCTTCCCGCCCAGTGGGGGTGAGCACATAGCTCCGCTTCCGGCCCTCCACCTTCGTCTCCCGGATGTACCCAGCCTGCAAAAACTGCTCCAGCAGGTTGTACAGCGTCCCCGGACCCACCGCCACCCGGCTGCCCGTGGCCTCTGCGACCCAGGCCATCACGTCGGCGCCGCACCGCTCCTGCCGCAGGCACAGGAGAATGTAGAACATCTGCTCGGTCAGGGTCTGAAATTTTCCCCGGGCCATGGCGCTGCCGCCTCCTATTATCGAATATCGTTATTGCTTTGAGACCACTATATCATCGAATATCGATATTGTCAAGCCGGGATTCTTTATCCCGCCTGCAGTCTCTTTTCGAGATAACTGATGATGACGCAAACGCTGCCGCCTTCGCCAGGCGGCCTTGATCCGGATCAGATGATCTGATAAAATAAAAAATACAGGTTTCCCGGACGGGCAAGACCCATTCGGCGGATTGGGCAGGAGGCAAATTACATGCAGATATACTGGTGGTTTCTGATTCCTGCTTTTTTCCTTCTGATCTTTTCGGACCGGATAGACAGAGCCGTCAAGGCAAATAGAAAGCTCAGAAAAGCAATGTTGGTAATACTGGCTTTGTGCAGCGGCCTGCTGCTGGTATCTATCATGGCTGTGCTTGCATCGCGCTTTGCCTGAAATCCGAAACGGCAGGAATGGACCCTGACAGTTGGGGAACGGAAAGGAACCGCCGCATGTTCCGCTGAAATGACGGAGGATTTCCCCCCTTCTTCAAATTGTGCCGCCTCTTGCCATTCCCGGCGGGATGTGATATCCTAAACGGGCAATATCATGAAAAGAGGAGATTTCGACCATGACGTATACGTTCCGTCCCCGGGGCGTCTGCTCCCAGGAGATGCGCGTGGAGGTGGATGACGCCGGCATCATCCAGAAGATGGAGGTCCTGGGCGGCTGCAGCGGCAACCTCCAGGGGATTTCCGCCCTGGTGGTGGGGATGCCTGCCCAGGAGGCGATCCACCGTTTGAAGGGCATCCGCTGCGGTGCCAAGAGCACCTCCTGCCCAGACCAGTTCGCCTGCGGGCTGGAGTCCGCCCTGGCCAAACAGAAATAAGCCTGAGACAGGCCCTGCGGCACCTGCCGCGGGGCCTGTTGTTCAGAGTCCGTTCAGAGATCCCGCAGGCGACGAAATTCCCTGGACAAGCGATGAAAAACATGGTAAACTAAACCGTTAGCGGCGGAAGCGCCGCCAAACCAAAGAAAGACGGTTCAGACGTTTATGAAGATCGTTTTGGTCATCGACCAGTTTGACGACGCGAATAACGGCACCACCATCAGCGCACGGCGTTTTGCCCAGGCGCTGAAGAACCACGGCAACGAGGTGCGGGTCATCGCCACCGGCAAGCCCGCGGACTACAAGTACGCCGTGCGGCAGATGAGGTTCTTTCCAGTGGTGGAGCATCTCATCACCAGCCAGGGGATGCGGCTGGCCATCCCCAACCGCCATGTGTTTGAAAAGGCGGCGGCCTGGGCGGACGTGGTGCATTTCATGATGCCGTCACCCCTGGGCATCATGGGCCTGAAGCATGTGGAAAAGCTGGGCATCCCTCACACGGCGGCCTTCCACTGCCAGCCGGAGAACATCACCTTCACCCTGCACATGGGCAACAGCAGGCGCGTCAACGACTTTGTATACAACCGCTTCCGGGATACGTTCTTCAACCGGTTCACCCACATCCACTGCCCCAGCAATATGATTGCGAACCAGCTCCGCCAACACGGCTACACCGCCCGGCTCCACGTGATCTCCAACGGCATCAGCCCGGAGTACATCTACGGCAAGCGGGAAAAGGAACCCTGGATGCAGGGCCTCTTCAATGTGCTGATGGTGGGCCGCTACGCCGGGGAAAAGCGTCAGGATGAGCTGATCGACGCCTGCGCCAAGTCCCGCCACGCCCGGGAGATCCAGGTGATCCTGGCAGGAAAGGGTCCGCTGGAGAAAAAATACCGCCGTCTGGCGGAGAAGCTCCCCAATCCCATCGTCATGGAGTTCTATGAGCCTGCCCGCCTGCTGGAGATCCTCCACATGGCGGATCTGTACGTCCACACCTCCGACGCGGAGATCGAGGCTATGAGCTGTATGGAGGCATTTGCCTGCGGCCTGGTGCCGGTGATCGCCGATTCCCCCCGGTCCGCCACGCCCCAGTTCGCCCTGGATGAGCGGAGCCTGTTCCCGGCCGGGGACACAGACGCGCTGGCCCAGCGAATCGACTGGTGGATCGAGCACCCGGAGGAGCGGCAGGCAATGGAGCGCCGCTATGCCGAACACGCCAGACAGTACTCTCTGGAGGAGTCCATCCGCCAGACGGAGGAGATGTTCCGTCAGGCCATTGCGGAGCAGCGGGGGGCGAAAGCCTAAGCGCCCGGAAAACCGAACACGCAGAAGAACCAAAGGGACGGCAGCGAAATCGCTGCCGTCCCTTTTGCGCCGCCGCGGGGCTGCTCACTCCGCGTCCGTCAGCCGCTGGACGGCCTCCTCCATGGTGGACACGAAAAAGAAGTCTTTGCCATGATTGGACTCGCGGATAAAGTCACGCAGCGGCTTGCTGGCGTAGTGGGAGTAGTCGCCGTAAATGGCGGCCTTGAACCGGTAGTTCATCAGCTTCTGCAGGATGTCTCCCGCCACGCCGGTGCTGAGAATGAAAAAGTCGCTGCACACCAGGCGCTTGTCGATGGCCAGCCTGGACGCGCCGGTCTCATACCGGACGGACATGGCCAGGTCCAGGGCCGCACCCGCGTCCGTGATCTGCACCTTCCCGCCGGAGAGCACTGCGATGGCGCCCCGCGGGGCTTGTATGGTTTCGATATTCATCAAAATCCTCCTGACAGGGGCGGAAGGCCCGGAGGCTGCCGGAAGACCGGCTCCCTGTCCTGTCAGGGAGCCCAGCGGAACTGCGCGGTCCCCGCTCCGATTTCAAAATGGTATTTGGCAATGCCCAGGTCCACCTTGGTGTAAAAGCCGGTTCCGGCTTTCGCGGCCACGCTGCCGCCTTGAAGCGTGAAGGTAAATTTCTGCTGGTTCATGGCTGTGGGCGCCAGCAGCGCCGCCCGCACGCCCCGCTGGAACCAGTCCGGCACAGGGGAATCCGCCTTGGACACCTCTTCCGGCTGCTTGACCGGGTGTCCGGTGCCCTGGGTGGTGCCGTAGCCCACCGCGATCACCAGGCAGAGCTTCTCGCCCGGGGCGATCTGAAAGGCGGTCTTGACCTTGCTGTACGTCATGGCGACCCAGCAGGTGTTGAGACCCAGCTGCTGGGCCCGCAGTACGATCTTCTCCCCGTAGTACCCGCAGGCTTCCTCCAGGTTCGGGGACTTCTTTCCGATCAGCGCGATGTAGTTTTTTACGCCGGAGAACTTCCCGTAGTGGGCCGGAAGCCCTCCGAATCCCCTGGGCTCATCCAGAACAAGCTGGATGTGAAGCCCGCTCTCCCGGTTGCACTGGGCGATGCACGCCAGTAGTGCTTCTCTCGCCTCCGGCGCGATGGGCCGGTCCTCGTAGGAGCGGACCGCATGCCGGTGCTCCATGGCCTCGAACAAATCCATAACTGTATTCCTCCTGTGATAGCCGCAGTCAATCCTCGCCGCTCTTGTCCGGAGCGTTTCTCAGGATCTGCAGAATGTCCGCGAACAGGCGCGCTACGTTTTCGATCCCACTGTCCTGCAGGGCCAGATAGTAGAAGACGCGAGTCGCTTCTTTTCGGGCTTTTATCACGCCTGTCTCCCGCAGAACCTGCAGGCGGGGGAGACAACAGGACGCGCAGCAGGTCCTGCCGCGTCTCGCCGCCAAAGGCGGTGAATCGGTTCCGGCACGGCTGGAACTCCCTCCGCAGATGTGCGGGATCTTGAGGCGTATTTTCCATGCCGCGGCCGCCTGACTCGTTCGCTGAGAATCCAGTATACCACATTCCGGCTGGGCCGGTCCATCCGGAAAAAATCGAGACCGACTTTTTCGCCGGGAGACTCCCCCCTTCACGGGACCGGGAGGCTGCCGCTGACACCTTCTGCAGTCCCTGTGCATATCCTGAGGGTGAAACGTCCGGGCCAGGCGGTCTGCCGGACCGGCGTTTGGTACGTATGGCAGGCCCCGACAGAGGAGTGATCGACCAATGGCTTATTCCGACCGGGAGCTGCTGGCGCGCCTGATCCAGTGCGAGGCGGGCGGAGAGGGTGAAGACGGCATGAAGGCGGTGGCCGGTGTTGTAATGAACCGGGTCCACGCCAAGGGCGGGGAGTATGCCCGGGTCGGGCAGGGCAGCATCCGCAATATCATCTTTCAGCCCTATCAGTTCGTCTGCGCCAGCGAGACGGAGGGCGGCGCCTACAACCCCCAGAATATCTACAACATGAGACCCGAACAGATCCACTATGACATCGCCGACTGGGCCATCGCGGGCAACCGCCTGCGGGATGTGGCGGATTCCCTGTGGTTTTACAACCCCTTCGGCCCCACCTGCCGGTCCTTCTTTCCCTCGAAGGTGGGATACTGGCAGACCCGGATCGGCGACCACTGCTTCTATAATCCCACAGACGCGTATTATCAGACTTGAGAGGTGTTGGAAATGGCACACTATCAGAATATCTACAACGGCGGAAACGGGGCGCCTCCTGTGGCGCAGGTCGCGCCCAGAATGACGGACTGGTCCGGTGAAGTCACACCCATGCCCGCCGACCCGCCCATGCCGGAGGCGCCCGGCCGCACCGTCACCAGTGCCGGCCGCCCTATGGACCGCCTGAACGCCGCGGAGGAGCAGGGCGGCCAGTCTATGGGGTCCCTGGACATGCGGAACCACCTGCCCAGCGAGGTCATCACGGACCCCATCTCCATGGAGGAAGCCTACCGGGGTTCCCTGAAAGCCATGCTTCAGAAGTATGTGGGCAACTACGTGGTGGCCACCTTCCTGGTGGGCACCCAGAGCACCACCTCCTGGGAGGGGATTCTGTACGATGTGGGCAACGACTATATGACCATCTACCAGGAGGGCCGGGACCGCTACATCGTCTCGGACATTTATTCCCTGAAATTCATCGAGTTCTACGACACCCGCTGCCGGGACATCTGCGACGAGGTCCTCCGCAGCGGCTGGATGCCCAACCAGGGGATGTGAGAAAAACAGTTGCGGCGGCCGCGGGGATGTGCTAAAATCAGGTATCTCTACATCAGAAAGGAAGCATCCCCATGGATTTTGCGAAACTGGCCGCGGAGCGCTATTCTCTGCGGAAATTCAGCGACCGCCCCGTGGAGGCGGAGAAGCTCTCCGCCGTGCTGGAGGCCGGCCGCAATGCCCCCACTGCCCATAACCTCCAGCCCCAGCGCATCTTTGTGCTCCAGAGCTCGGAGGCGCTGGAAAAGGTGGACGGCTGCACCGGCGCTCACTTCCATCCGCCGGTGATGCTGCTGGTGGCATACGACCCGGAGACCGCCTGGAAGCGGGAGGACGACGGCAAGAACCACGGCGAGATTGACGCGGCCATCGCCGTCACCCAGATGATGCTCCAGGCCGCGGACCTGGGCCTCGGCACCACCTATGTGGGCATGTTCGACCCGGAGAAGCTCCACGCCGCATTCCCGGAGCTGGCGGGGCTGACACCCATCGCCCTGCTGCCTATGGGCTATCCGGCGGAGGGCGCCCATCCCTCCCGCCTGCACACGGACCGCAAGCCCCTGGAAGAGCTGGTGCGGTATCTGTGACAATAAGGGATCTAGAATCAGGGGCGCACGCCGCGCGCCCCTGAATTCTATTCCGGATTTTCTGGAAAGAGTGAAGAGCAGAGCGGGAGGATTCCGTATCTCAACAGCTGCGCTTTGTGCCTCTCTCTGTAAAAAGGCCCTGGGGATGCTGCCCCAGGGCCCTTTTGTGTCAATGTCGCCTCCGGCCCCGGTAGCCGCCCCCGCGGCGGCGGGGTACGCTACGGCCGTACCGGTAGCGCCGGCGGCCTACCGTCAGCTTCCAGACGATCAGCGCCGCCGCCAGCACCAGCAACGCGATGCCAACCACCTTCACCGCGGTGGAACTGAAGAAGTTCCGCACGTTCCGCCAAAACAGCAGCAGGCCAGAGGCCTCCACATCATGGGAGGCCAGCAGGTCCACCGTGGTCAACACCTCTCCCTCCAGAGAGAGGGAGAGAGTGCCAAGCACCTGCCCCTCGGTGACCGGAGCGTCCACAGGACTCTCCAGGTCCAGCGTCCGCTCCAGAGAGGCGGGATCAGTGCCCTTGGGCAGCAACAGCTCCACATCCGCCGCCGGATGGACGGACACATGGTCCACCTTGGACAGCGCCACGCTGACCTCCTTCACCAGCTCAGCCTCCTCCAGCACCGTCTGATAGGAGAAGTTCTCAAAACCCCAGTCGAAGAGACGGGAGGTCTCGGAAAAGCTCTGGACCTGGGTGCCGCCGCTGGGCAAGGTCACGGATTCGGCCCCCAGCACCACGCTGATGAAGGAGAGGCTGCCCTCCGCGGCAGTGGATACCAGGCAGTGGCCGGCATCGGAGGTGGAGCCGGTCTTGACGCCGTGGGCCCGGCTGTCCAGATATCCCAAGGCCCGCCAGTTGGAGATCAGGTAGTTGGTGGAGTGGAGCACCCGCTCCTCGCCGAGATTGGTGGCGGGGATGGTGGCGCTCTTCATATCGCAGATCCGCAGGAAGTCGTCATGCTTCAGGGCCTCCGCTGTGATGAGGTACAAGTCCCAGGCGGAGGTGTAGTGCTGGCTGTCATGCAGGCCGGTGGTGTTGACGAAGTGGGTGTTCTCACACCCCAGAGCCGCAGCCTTTTCATTCATGGCGCCCACGAAGGCGTCCACGCTGCCGCTGACCTGCTCCGCCAGAATGTTGCACGCCTCATTGGCGGAGACGATCAGCATACACTCCAGCAGCTGCTCCACCGTCAGCACCTCCCCGGCCCGGATGCCGGCGGTGCTGCCATCCGCCGCCAGCCCCTCCAGGGCGCTCTCCGTAACAGTGATTGGCTGGTCCATGGACAGCTGCCCGCTGTCCACTGCCTCCAGCGTCAGCAGAGCGGTCATGATCTTGGTGAGACTGGCGGGATAGAGCTCCTCGTGCTCGTTCTTTCCATAGACCATGCGGCCGGTGTTGGCGTCCACCAGCAGGGCAGCCTTGGCCTGGATGGCGGGGTCAGGCACCTCTGCGGCGGAGGCAGGACCTGTCAGCAGGGAGACCGCCAGGATCAGCAGCAAAAAAACAGAGAAAAAGCGGTGTGTTTTCATATCAAACTCCTACCATCTGTGGTATAATCAACTTGCATCGTGCGGCAGCGGCGGCGAAAAGCGCCGCGGTTCGACATTTCAATTCATAGTATATCAAAAAACGGGTGGGAGTTCAACAGTGAGTGGACGGGGAAGGCCGACAAAAAGTGAGATCATTCTGCTGGGGCTGACGGCGGTGTTCCTGTGCGCCCTGGCGGGCCTGTCTCTTCGGGACCGGCAGGATCGCGTCCCGGGCGTAGTCATCGAGACAGAGGCGGAGGTCCCCCGGGAGGAGATCGCCCCGGACTTCCCGCCGGTGGATCTGAACACCGCCACGGCGGAGGAGCTGGACACGCTGCCCGGCATCGGGGAGAGCCTGGCCCGCCGGATCATCGCGTACCGGGAGGCCAACGGCCCCTTCGGGAGCATTGAGGAGATCATGGAGGTGAGCGGGATCGGAGAGGCGAAATTCGCCGAGCTGGAGGACCGCGTCACTGTGGACAACGGCAAAGGAGAGGTGACAAATGAGGATTCTGGTGGTTGATGACGAAAAGCTGCTGGTCAAAGGCGTGAAATTCAATCTGGAGAACGAGGGGTACGAGGTGGAGTGCGCCTATGACGGTGCCTCCGCCGTGGAGCTGGCCCGCAACGGCCGCTTCGATCTCATCATTCTGGATGTGATGATGCCGGAGCTGGACGGGCAGGAGGCCTGTATGCGGATCCGGGAGTTCTCCAATGTGCCCATCATCATGCTCACCGCCAAGAGCGAGGACGCGGACAAGCTGATGGGCTTTGAGTGCGGAGCGGATGACTACGTTACAAAGCCCTTCAACATTCTGGAGCTGAAGGCCCGGGTTCGGGCGCTGCTGCGGCGGGCCGCCGGCACGCAGCGGAACCGGGGCGCCGTCCTGACCGCGGGGGACTTGTCCCTGAACACGGAGGAGCGGGTGGCCATCCGGGATGGAAAGACCGTGGATCTGACCGCCAAGGAGTACGATCTGATCGAGCTGCTGATGCGCAATCCCCGGCGGGTGTACAGCCGGGAGAATCTGATGAACGTGGTGTGGGGCTATGCCTACGCCGGGGACTACCGGACGGTGGATGTCCACATCCGCCGCCTGCGGGAGAAGCTGGAGAAGAACCCGGCGGAGCCGGAGTATATTATGACCAAGTGGGGAGTTGGATACTATTTCAAAGGATAAGGGCAGGATCTGGGACAGCCTGCAGTTCAAGTTCGGCCTGAGCTATATCCTGATTATCGCGGGCGTGCTGCTGCTGCTGAACACCTATCCGCTGCGGGTATCGCAGGATCTGGTGTTCCGCTCCAAGGCAACCACGCTCCAGAGCAGCGTGTCCGTGATGGTCTACTCCCTGTCCGGTCTGGACCGGCTGACCGAGGAGAATGTGTCCCAGGCCATGGCGGTGGTGGAGGAGACGGGCCTCAGCCGCATCCTGGTGACGGACAGTGCGGGCAAGGTCCTCTACGATACCCGGGAGACCAACGACGCCCTGGGGGAGTACAGCTTCTACACAGAGATCGTCCAGGCCCTGCTGGGGAACGACGTGTTCTCCAGCAGCTACCGGGGCGGGGCCTTCCGCAGCCGGGCGGCCTCGCCGGTGCTGTACCAGAACCAGATCATCGGCGCCGTATACGCATACGAGTATGACACGGAGCAGGCCGCTCTGCTGGAGGGGCTGCAGGGCAATCTACTGCGGCTCTCCGCCGGCATCGCGGTGGTGGTGCTGTGTCTCAGCGGCCTGCTGTCCCGGGCGCTGACCCGGAAGATCGGCCAGCTGCTCACCGCCATCCGGGAGGTGCGGGAGGGCGCTTACAGCCACCGGGCGGAGGTGCCCGGACGCGACGAGATCGCCCAGCTGGCCCAGGAGTTCAACAGCTTGACGGACCGCCTCCAGACTACGGAGAACGCCCGCCGCCGCTTTGTGTCCGACGCCTCCCACGAGCTGAAAACGCCCCTGGCGGCCATCCGGCTGCTGACGGACTCCATCCTCCAGACGGAGAACATCGACCGGGAGACGGCCCGGGAATTTGTCACAGACATCGGGCAGGAGGCGGAGCGCCTCTCCCGTATCACAGAGGATCTGCTCCGCCTGACCCGGCTGGACAGCAACGTGCTGGAGCGGCCGGTGGTGGTGGACGCGCTGCCGGTGCTGGAGCAGGTGATGCGGATGATGAGCCTGGTGGCCCAGGAGAAGGGAACGGAACTGACCTATCGGGCGGAGGGGACCTGTACGATGCTGGCCACCCGGGATGAGATCCACCAGATTATCTATAATCTGACGGACAACGCCGTGAAGTACACGCCGCCGGGCAGCACGGTCCAGGTCTCCCTGTTTCGGGAGGGGGATCAGGTGGTGCTGACGGTGGAGGACAACGGCGCCGGCATCCCGGAAGAGGACCTGCCCCGGATCTTTGAGCGGTTCTATCGGGTGGACAAGGCACGGTCCCGCGCTGCCGGCGGCACGGGTCTGGGATTGGCCATCGTCAGGGACACGGTGGAAAAGCGGGGCGGCACTGTGGAGGCGGCCAACCGTCCTGGAGGCGGCGCAGTTTTCACCGTCCGCTGGCCCTGGCGGGAAGGAGGCGGCCAGACATGAAAAAGCGATGGATTGCCGTGCTGCTGTGCGCCGCCCTTCTGGCGGCCTTCGGCTGGGGACAGCCCCGCATTTCCGGCGAGGGCGAGACATACGACCTCTATTTCCTGGAGGCGGATCTGTCCGACGCCCCTGGCGGCGATGCCCTGCGGGCGGAGCCGCTGTACATCGAGTCGGGCGAGGTGCGGGACACCCGGGAGCTGGCGGAGTATCTGGTGACGGAGCTGCTGGCGGGACCGGAGGACGCCGCCCTCACCAGCGCCATTCCAGAGGAGACTACCCTGCTGTCCCTGGAGCTGGATGGTACCCGGGCCAAGGTGGACCTCTCCTCCCGCTACCGGTTGCTCTCCGGCGTGGCGCTGGCCTTGGCAGACTATGCCATCACCCTGACGCTGACCCAGCTGCCGGAGATCTCCGCTGTCAGCGTGACGGTCCGGGGCCAGCCGCTGGCCTACCGGGACCGGCAGCTCTTCACAGCCAGGGATGTCCTGTTTTCCAGCAACGAGGATGTGATCGACACGCTGAACGCCACCCTGTACTTTCTGGATGAGACCGGCGGCCTGACGCCGGTGGAGATGACACTGGACCTGTACGAGGGGGACACGCAGGCCGGGGCCGTGGTCAAGGCCCTGCTGGAGGGGACGGAGGAAAAGGACTGGCTCTCCGCCATTCCGGAGGGGTTCCAGGTGACTTCCGTCCGGCTGGAAGAGAGCACGTGCTATGTGGACCTGCCCACGGCGGCTCTGCCGGGTCTGCCGGAGGAGGCGGATCTGTCCCTGGCCCTCCGGGCACTGGCGGACTCCCTGCTGTCCCTGCGGGCAGTGGAAGAGGTGCGGTATCTGGTGGACGGTGAGTTCGCCTCCGCCTACGGCGGCGCCGCTGTGCTGGAGCCTTATCTCAGCGCAGCTTGACGGCGCGGGACGCCGCCCCATCAGGCGCCGAAGAACAGCCGCACCGCGAAGGCGGAGGCCAGAAACCCCGTCAGGTCCGCGGCCAGGGCTGCCGGGACCGTGTGCCGGGTGCGGATGATCCCGGCAGAGCCGAAGTACACGGCGATGGTGTAGAATGTGGTTTCCGTGCTGCCCAGCATCACGGCGGCCACCCGGCCGATGTAGCTGTCGGGGCCGTAGGTGGCGATGAGGTCCGAGCCGACTGCCAGGGCGCCGCTGCCGGATACGGGGCGCACCAGCATCAGCGGCGTGGTCTCCGGCGGAATGCCCAGAAACTCCAGCGCCGGGGCGCAGAGGCCCGTGAGCCACTCCAGGGCGCCGGAAGCCCGGAACATGGCCACGGCGGTCAGCAGTCCCACCAGAGCAGGCAGGACCTTCAGCAGGACCGTGAGCCCCTCTTCGGCCCCGTGGGTCAGGGCGCCGTAGACATCCACCCGCTTCCCCATGCCGTAGAGGGCCACCCCGGCCAGCAGTACGGGGATCACCAGAGAACTGAGATTCAACGCCGGCACCTCCCCACGGCGGCCAGGAATTTGGCCGTCAGAACGCCAACCACCACCGACAGGGCCGAGGCCAGCCACACCGCCGGCAGGATGTCGAAGGGAGACTGGGCTCCACTGGCGCTGCGGACGGAGGCGATGGTGGCGGGCAGCAGCTGGATGGAAGCGGTATTCAGCACCACCAGCAGGCACAGCTCGTCGCTGGCGGTGCCGCTGCAGCCACGGGCCATCCGCCGGGCCGCCTGGATCCCGAGGGGCGTGGCGGCGTTGCCCAGTCCCAGCAGATTGGCGGACACGTTGGCGGAGAGTGCCGCCAACGTTTTTTCATCCCGGCTGGCCTGGGGCATCAGTCGCCGCAGAATGGGCCGGAAGGCCCGGGCCAATCCGGCAGAGAGGCCGCAGACATTCATGATTTCCATGACGCCGCTCCACAGGCACAGAATGCCGGCCATGGAGACACTGAGCTCCACGGCGGAGGCGGCGCCGTCCATAGCCGCGTCGGCCACGGCGTCCAGATTCCCGGTGAACAGGCCGAAGACCAGGGACAGCACCACCATCCCGGTCCAGATCCAGGTCATTGCCATTGTCATTCCCCCCTGTGTTTGTGACGGATACCCAGTTGCCTCACAAAAAATATAGAGAGGACAACTGAGATTTCAAAAAAGCAAATTGGTAAATTCACTTTATTTTTGGAATCAAATTGACAAAATGCGACCGTCTGTGATATGTTCTTATAAATGGATAGTTAGGACATATTGCTGAAAAAGGAGATACATCGTGAAATCAACGGGAATTGTCAGAAAGGTGGATGAACTGGGACGGATCGTGCTCCCTATCGAGATGCGCCGGACACTGGATATCGGCGAGAAGGATGCATTGGAAATCTATGTGGAAGGCTCGTCCGTCATTCTGAAAAAATACAAGCCCAGCTGCGTTTTCTGCGACGCCACCAAAGACATCACGGTATTCAAGGGGAAGAATATCTGCCCCAAGTGCCTGAAAGAATTGAAAGAGCTGTGAGCGCCCTGTGCGCTGAAAACATGACGCCCATGCGGAGTTCTCCGCATGGGCGTCTTCTGCGCTGTATGTCCTGCGCGGGTCATGACCGCTCCAGGGCCGCGGCGTACAGCTCGTTTTTGGAAAGACCCGTGTGGGCCGATACCTCCCGGGCGGCATCTTTCAGCCGGATTCCCTGGGCCACCAGCCGCAGGACTTGCTCTGTCCCCTCCTCCAGCGTGACGGCGGCGGTCTCCCGGGGCGGGCTGCCCGCCACCACCAGCACGTATTCTCCCTTGGGGGTGTTTTCCTGGTAATAGGCCGCCGCTTCTCCCAGGGTGGTGCGCACAGTCTCCTCGTGGAGCTTCGTCAGCTCCCGGCACAGGGCCACCCGCCGGTCCGGACCGAAGGTCTCCCGCAGGTCCTCCAGCGTGGCGCGCAGCTTGTGGGGCGCCTCGTGGAAGATCATGGTCCGCTCCTCGTTTTTCAGAGAGTCCAGCCGTTCCCGGCGGCTTTTCTTGTTGACGGTGAGGAAGCCCTCAAAGGTGAACCGCCCCGTGGGCAGGCCGCTGACCGCCAGGGCATTCACTGCCGCGCAGCAACCGGGGATGGAGAGCACCTCCACCCCATTTTCGGCACACAGCCGCACCAGATCCTCTCCGGGATCGGAGATGGCCGGTGTACCGGCGTCCGTCACCAGAGCACAGGACTCCCCAGCCAGCAGCCGCTGCAGGATGGCCTGGCCCGCAGCGGCATGGTTGTGTTCGTGGTAGCTCACCAGGGGCTTTTTGATCTGAAAGTGATTCAACAGCTTCACAGAGACCCGGGTGTCCTCCGCGGCGATGAAGTCCACGGCTCCCAGCGTCTCCGCTGCCCGGGGAGAGAAGTCCCCCAGGTTGCCGATGGGCGTGGCCACCAGATACAGCGTACCGCTCATGCGTTCGTCTCCTTTGTTCGGAAATAGGCGTTGTCCAGCTCCGCCGTGGGGCGGCCGGTCCCGTCCTCCAGGCAGAGGGGGGCGGCGATGTCCAGCCCGGGCCGTCCGCCCCGGCGGGCCTCCAACAGCAGCAGGGAAGGGGCGTCCCCCGCCCGGCGGCAGACGAGGCGCAGCCGCTTGGGCTCCAGTCCCCGGGCCCGGAGGGCGCAGCACAGGTCCGCCAGCCGCTCCGGCTTGTGGACCAGGCAGAAGCTCCCGCCCCACCGCAGCAGCCAGGCTGCTGCCGTGCAGATATCCTCCAGGGTGCAGCCAGTCTCGGACCGGGCAGCCCGGAGGGCCTCAGTCTCCGGCAGCCTGCCGGACCCGGCGGGATAGTAGGGAGGATTGCACACCACCAAGTCAAAGCCACCGGCGGGCAGCAGGCCGCGGATCTTTCGTAGGTCTCCCCGGCGGAAGATCAGGCGGTCTGCCAGGCCGTTCCGGGCGGCGGCCTGCTCCGCCAAGCGGACGGCGTCCGGCAGCAGCTCCACACCGGTGACGGACAGTGCCCGCTGGCGCTGGAACAGCAGAAGGCCCAGCAGTCCGGTGCCGCTGCCCAGGTCGCACACCCGAAGCCCCGGCTTCAGCCGGGGAAAGCTGCCCAGCAGAAAGGAGTCGGTACTGGGCTGGAACAGGCCGTCATCGCAGACGAAGGAGAGTCCGCCGGGGCAGAGGAGTTCCCAGTGCTGCAAGTCGACCCCCCCATTGGATGATGTCTATATTCATATTATAATGGAAGATCATCATTCTTGCAATGGGGGGCACGGTTCAAAAGAAAAGGCCGCTTGGGCGCGCTCCGGTGCAGTGGCCCTCCGCGCGACGATCGGTGCAAGCGCCGATTTGGTCTGGCCTTTGGGCCTTTTGCGATTCCTGTAGTTGCTGCCCCGTGGCGGATCGTGCGGACGGCGCGGAGCGGTCACTGCATGTTCTCTCCTTCTCTTTTTGCTGCCGCTGGCCCGGTGGGTGATGGAAGTTTCTGCAGCAGGCCGATGCTCTCATCGCCCGCCGGTCCAGGCCCCTGCGGGTCGTGAGGGCCGAGACTTACAGCACGGCTCGGAGCCAGCCCAGGACCAGCAGGTGGAGGGGGTAGAACATATAAAAGAACCACTTGGAAAAACCGCCGCTGGTTCCGTGCCGGCCTGTGTAGCGGGAGAGGAGCAGCAGCGGCAGAAACGCCCCCACGTCCTCGATAGAGTAGGCGAAGAGCTCCCAATCGATCTGGAAGACATGGTCGTAAAACAGTCCGAAAAACGGGTGGGTCAGCAGGGAGAGCACCCCCATGTCCAGCATGACCACCATGCAGTAGGCAAACGCCTGGTGCTTCCAACTGCCATAATAATAGTCGAACACCAGGATAATCACCACGCCTGTGCAGCCCCAGTCCGCCGGGACAGACAGGATGAACAGGAGCAAAATCAGCAGGACCTTCCAGGCAGAGCAGAGGCGCGGGCTCCTGCGGATGCGGACCGCCAGAACGCCCAGAAAAATGGTATAGATGACATTGGGGCGCATCAGCTGGATGGCGGCCAGATCGCCGCCGAAGTGGAAGTACAGAAAGGGAAACCAGCTGACCAGCGCGAAAACAGCCAGGCGGAGCAGATACCGGTTGAGGTTTCTGGTGTGGTGACAGCCCTCCACGGCGGCAAAGAACATGGTGGGGCCGGTGATTTTTCCGATGGAATGCAGGAGAATCGCCAACAGGGTGCCGTCGGGGACAAAGGCGAAGGCGATATGGTCGATCACCATGGCCGCCACCGCCACGGCCTTCAGATGATTGAGGGAGAGCCCGCCCCGGGACCGCTCCAGGCATTCAGCGGACGGGGGAGGGCAGGCGGGCAGCCCCTGTGGCGTTTCTCCGGAAAGGCCGCGGCTTTCCTCCAGACAGTGGTCGATCATGCGGCTCCCTCCATGGCCCGCAGGGCCGTCACCAGAGCCGGTTCCCCGGCGGGGGAGAGAATGTCCGGCGTGGTGCCCGTTTCCTCACTGCTGGAGCCGTCACCGTTCAGGCCGAACATCATGGTGAACTGCACCAGGATGCCGCTGTTGGGCAGCTGCAGGAAGACTGGATCCAGAGCCCCGATGCCGTCGCCGCCGGTGGGACTGCCCACCAGGGTGGCGAAGCCTGTCTCCTGGCAGAACACGGCGAAGGACTCGCTGGCGGAGTAGACCGCCGGCCCCACCAGCACCCAGATGCGGCCGTGGAAAGGTGCCCGCTCTGCCGCTGGCTCCACAGAGAGGGTGCTCTCCACAAAGTGGGTGGCGGCCTGGATTCCGTCCCGCTCCAGCTTGGGCAGATCTGGCAGGTCCGCGATGGGGTGCAGCTCCTCCGGGGAGAACACCTCCTGGATATAGGGGCGGTTGTTGCCGCTCTCCGCCAGCAGGGCATAGTTGGTGCAGGAGAGGGGACGGTCCGTCAGGGGCGCCGCCAGCAGCTGCTGCCAGTAGACCTCGCTTCCGCCGGAGTTGTCCGTCAGGTCGATGATGAGATCCGTGCAGTCCGCCGCCTGGCGGTAGAAGTCCGTCAGGGCCGCCCGGTCTGTGGCGTAGCTGTCCTCATATTCCGCCGGGAAGCTGTCGATCTTCACATACCCCACGTCTCCGCCGGGCAGGAGCAGGGTGTTGAGGTTCGCGGCAGGCTCCTCCGAATCGGCTGAATTGACCGTGCCGTCCTCTTCGCCGTAGGCATCCAGCAGCGTCTGGAGTCTTTCATAGCCCCGGACGGTCACCGGGTCCGTCAGTACCTCCCGCCAGTGCTCCCGGTCCTGGATGCCGCCGTCCTCATAGGCCTCACAGTAGGCGCGGTACATATCCGGCTCCACGATCCAGAGGTGGCCGTATGTCCCCAGGCGGAACAGTGTGCTGTAAACAGCGGAATAGAATACCTCGTCGCTGTCGCTTTCCTGGATCATCTCCCGGTATGCCTGGAAGATGGCCGCCGACGGGTCCTCCGGGTTGTCCCGGTCTCGGACACCCATGCAGAGATAGCTGTCCCCCAGTGTCTGGACCAGGTAGTCGTAGTCCTCCAGCCGCTGTTCCTGGGTCAAGCCAAGCAAGTGGTCCATGGAGGGGACCTCAGATTCCGGCCCTCCCAGGGCACCGCATCCCGCCAGCAGACAGGGCAGCACCGCTGCTGCCAGCAGCTTCTTCCAAGCGTGTTTCATCGTGTGTCTCCTTTCAAATCGGCTGTCCCCAATATTACGGGAGTATAGGGCCTCTTTCTTCACTCCAGCGGGGAACACCGGCAGGATAACACCAATTTCTTACAACTCTATGGAGAAATCTCTTACAGATTTCTTACAGTTGCCGAAACGACAAAAAGGTCCGCGAGCTTTGGCTCGCGGACCTTTTATGTATCCTCGATTACTCCTCGGGGACGATGGCGCCGTTGGGGCAGGTGTCGCTGCAGGAACCGCAGTCCAGGCAAGCGGCAGCATCGATGACGTACTGGTCATCGCCCTGGCTGATAGCACCGGCGGGGCAAGCGTCCGCGCAGGAGCCACAGCTCACGCAGGCAGAAGTGATTTTGTAAGCCATGGGAAGCACCTCCATCAGAATTGTACCCCTATTGTAGCATACAAATTAAAAAAAGCAAGTACCAGCCGTTCAAATTCTATGGTTAAATTTTCGAAAAAATACGGGAAAGCGTCCAAAAATGACGTTTGTCAAGACTAACTGTTCATAAATTGTTTTCAAATAGGTCAAAGAAAGTCAAAATTCAGCTCTTGACATTTTGCTCGGGCGTGTTATACTAAACACAGAACAAAAGGTTAAAGAAAGTCAAAGTCAAAGAGACGAGGCGTTCTTTGGAAAGGGAGGAATCATCCGTGGGGATTTCCGATTTGATTGCCAGCTTCCTGCAGGAGAGTTTGGAGGAGACGGACGGTGGTGTGCTGGAGGTCCAGCGCAATGACCTGGCCCAGCGCTTCAATTGCGTACCCAGCCAGATCAACTACGTGATGTCCACCCGCTTTTCCCCGGAGCGGGGTTATATCGTGGAGAGCCGCCGGGGCGGCAATGGCTACATCCGGATCACCCGGGTCCGGGTGGACCGCCAGACGCTGCTGATGCAGGTCATCAACACCCTGGGCAGCCAGGTGGACCTGGCCTCCGCTCGGGCCATCCTGAACAATCTGGTCCAGGCCGGCGCCCTGGAGGAGAACGCAGGCCGGAGCATTCTGGCCGCCGTCGGCGACAAGGCCCTGGCCGCGGTCCCGCGGGAGAGCCGGGACACCGTCCGGGCGGACATCATGAAGCAGGTGCTGATCCTGCAGGTGTAGCCGGGACCCGGGCAGCGGGGAAAAATGTTTCAATAAGCACGCACAGTTTCCAGATGATAGGAGGAATTGATTTATGAAATGCGAAAATTGTGGTAAGAATGAAGTTACCTTTGTGTATCGGAGCAACGTGAACGGCCATGTGGAAGAGAAGCACCTGTGCAGCGACTGCGCGGAAAAGCTGGGCTATACCCAGCGGCTGGGTGCCCAGAGCCAGCGGATGATGCAAAGCTTCTTCGGGAACAGCCTCTTTGGAAACGATTTCTTCGACGATTTCTTCTCTCCCATGCCCAGCCTGCTGGGGCGGAGAATGAAGATGCTGGAGGACCCCTTTGACGACTTCTTCGCCGAGATGCCGGCCCTGAGCGCCTCTCCTGTCCAGCAGCAGGAGGCAAAGCAGGAAAAGAAGGACGACCTGGTAGGCCAGGAGGACCAGAGCCGCTTTGCCTATCTGCGCCAGATGAACGCGCTGAAGCTGGAGATGAAGAAGGCTGTGCACCAGGAGAACTTTGAGCGGGCGGCGGAGCTGCGGGACCAGATCAGGTCTCTGGAGGCCGCTCACAAGGAGCAGAAGGAAAACAAGTAAACGGGACTTTCCCATGGAAAGGAAGGTAAGACACTATGAATGAGAACAAATTTTCGCCCAGGGCGGAGGAGGCCCTGCGGCTTTCCCAGGAGGCAGCCGGTGAGCTGGGCCACGGCTACGTGGGCACGGAGCACCTGCTGCTGGGCCTGATCCGGGAAGAGGAGGGCGTGGCCCACACCGTTCTGACGGAGGCGGGCCTCACCGATGACATGATCGTGGAGATCATCAAGAAGAGCGTGGGTGCCGGTCTGCCCGGCAGCAATCCCGCCCAGGGCCTCACCCCCCGCGCCAAGCGGGTGGTGGAGCTGGCCATGGAGGACTCCATGCGGGGCGGCTACAACTACGTGGGCACGGAGCACCTGCTGGCGGGCATCCTGCGGGAAGGCAACAATATGGCCGTCCGCATCCTGCGCACCGCTGGCGTGGATGCCCGTCACCTGTACACAGCCCTGATGCAGAAGCTGGGTGAGATGCCCCGGAGTCAGGCCGCCGATCCCGGCCGCTCCGGCACCAGCCCCGCAAAGGAGGATAACGGCAAGAACAAGACCCTGAAGGAGTTCACCCGGGACCTGACCGCCGACGCTCGGGCCGGCAAGCTGGACCCGGTCATCGGCCGGGACGGGGAGATCCAGCGGGTGATCCAGATTCTCTCCCGCCGCACCAAGAACAACCCCTGCCTGATCGGTGAGCCCGGTGTGGGCAAAACCGCCATCGCTGAGGGTCTGGCCCGGAAGATCGTTATGGGCGACGTACCCGACGAGATGCTGGACAAGCGCCTTTTGTCCCTGGACCTCAGCGGCATGGTGGCGGGCACCAAGTACCGGGGTGAGTTTGAGGAGCGGATTAAGAAGCTGCTGGAGGAGGTCAGGAAGTCCGGCAATGTGATCCTCTTCATCGACGAGCTCCATACCATCGTGGGCGCCGGCAGCGCCGAGGGCGCCGTGGACGCCGCCAACATCATCAAGCCGGCTCTAGGCCGGGGCGAGATCCAGGTGATCGGCGCCACCACCCTGAACGAGTACCGGAAGTATATCGAGAAGGACGCCGCCCTGGAGCGCCGGTTCCAGCCGGTGCAGGTGGGTGAGCCCAGCCAGGAGGCGTCTCTGGAGATCCTGAAGGGCCTGCGGGAGAAGTACGAGAAGCACCACAGCCTCCAGATCACCGACGAGGCCCTGGAGGCCGCCGTGAAGCTCTCCGCCCGGTATATCAACGACCGGTTCCTGCCGGACAAGGCCATCGACCTGATGGACGAGGCTGCCAGCCGGGTGCGGATGGAGACGGAGGAGATCTCCCCGGAGCTGAAGAGCCTGGAGGAGAAGATCGCCGCCCTGGCCAAGGACAAGGAGGCTGCCATCGAGAAGCAGGACTATGAGACCGCCGCCAAGCTGCGGGACATTGAGAAGGACTACCAGGAGCAGGTGGAGATGGAGCGGGAGAAGCGCCGCAAGAACAACACCCAGCACCGCCCGGTGAACGCTGACGACATTGCCGCCGTGGTGGCCGGCTGGACCGGCATCCCCGTCACCCGTCTGACGGAGGATGAGGGCACCCGCCTGCTGCACATGGAGGACACCCTCCACGAGCGGGTAGTGGGTCAGGACGAAGCCGTAAAGGCCGTGGCCCGGGCCATCCGTCGGGGCCGTGTGGGTCTGAAGGATCCGAAGCGCCCCATCGGCTCCTTCCTGTTCCTGGGCCCCACCGGCGTGGGAAAGACGGAGCTGTGCAAGTCCCTGGCAGAGGCCATGTTCGGCGATGAGAACGCCATGATCCGGATCGATATGTCCGAGTATATGGAGCGGCACACAGTGTCCCGTCTAATTGGCTCCCCGCCGGGCTATGTGGGCCACGAGGAGGGCGGTCAGCTGACGGAGAAGGTACGGCGCAAGCCCTACTCCGTGGTACTGTTTGACGAGATCGAAAAGGCCCACGAGGATGTGTGGAACATCCTGCTGCAGCTTCTGGATGACGGCCGGATCACCGACTCTCAGGGCAGGACGGTGGACTTCAAGAACACCGTCATCGTCATGACCAGCAACATCGGTGCCCGCAGCCTCACTGCCATGGGCAGCAAGCTGGGCTTTTCCGCCGAGGAGCGGGACTCCGATCCTGACGCTGAAAAGAAGTTCGAGACCGCCCGGGAGCAGGTGATGGCGGAGCTGCGTCAGACCTTCCGCCCGGAGTTCCTAAACCGGATCGACGATATCATCGTATTCCGCCCCCTGACGGAGGAGGACATCCGGGAAGTGGCCCGGCGGATGCTGAAGACCGTCTCCACCCGGATGGAGACCATGGGCATCCATCTGGATGCCAGCGACGAGGCTGTGGCAGAGCTGGCTAAGGAGGGCTTTGATCCCAAGTACGGGGCCCGTCCCCTGCGCCGGGCCATCCAGAGCAAGGTGGAAGACGCCGTGGCCGAGAAGATGCTGGACGGCACCCTCAAGGCCGGTGACACCGCCAAGCTTACCGTGGAGAACAATCGACTCTGCGTTTCCAAGTGAAGAGACCTGGTCAAGCCGTCCGGAGGCCCCATAGCCTCCGGGCGGCCTTTCCGACATACCGGCCGGAAGCGAATAGACTTGACTTTGGCGGAGAAACAGGTAAAATAGAGAGGTATAAAATGAACCCATCGTGCTGCCCTCGATCCAGTAAAAGATGGTGCCAGAGTGCCAACGCGGCGGATCGCAGAGTATATTGCCGCACGTATGTGGGGAAGAACGCCCCCGGGCGGGAGAAATATCTATGACCAAATGTAGCGTAGTTGGCAGCACGCGTGATTTGGGAGGATAGACGACTCATCCATTCCCCCAAAAGCGGAACCCCGGAAGTCCTTGGGACAGTAGCTTGCGGTGGAAATCTGTCAGTTGAAAAACTCCCGCAAAATTGGGCGTGACCACAGCGCCGCCCACAGACACGAAAAACTTGCTTTTTCCTTCTCTGCATGGTATCATGCAGAAAAATCGAATATCCGGGTGTAGCGCAGTTGGTAGCGCACGTGATTTGGGTGGATAGATGACCTATCCATTCCCCCAAAAGCGGAACCCCGGAAGTCCTTGGGACAGTAGATTGTGGTGGAAATTCCCCGGTTGAAAAACTTCCGAAAAATCGGGCGTGACCACAGCACCGCCCACAGACACGAAAAACTTGCTTTTTCCTTCTCCGCATGGTATCATGCAGGAAAACTGAATATCCGGGTGTAGCGCAGTTGGTAGCGCGCTTGCTTTGGGAGGATAGACGTCCCATCCATTGCCCTGAAAGCGAGACCCCGGAAGTCCTTGGGACAGTAGCTTGCGGCGGAAATTCCCCGGATGAAAAACTCCCGCAAAACCGGGCTTGACCACAGCGCCGCCCACAGACACGGGAAACTTGCTTTTTCCTTCCTCGCGTGGTATCATGCAGAAAAACTGAATATCCGGGTGTAGCGCAGTTGGTAGCGCACGTGATTTGGGTTCACGGGGCCGAGCGTTCGAATCGCTCCACTCGGACCAAAAGCCCTCTGGAGTTTTCACTTCAGAGGGCTTCTATTTTGTTTATATGCCTCCCCAAATTGAGTGGAACTGAATATATCCTGTGGAATTTCATTTTGCATTGAAATATTTATATATTGAGCATTTCATAGTCCTGCAAAATATTAGTTATGATTTCGTGAAGGAAATATGAAACTTGAATGTAGTCCTCAATAGTCCGTTTTAATGTATACGCCACAGGCATCCGTAGTTCAAATGAAAAGTTTGAGATAGACGACAAGGTAGGTGTACTTCGATGTATCATCTTATCTCGAAATTCTCTTACATAGCCATGATTACCTTCCCAAGGTTCGGTCTCCGAACTGTCCTCTTGGGTCATATATGCATATACTTCCTTTGCAAACGGATTCGGTCGTTTTCCTTGTTGCGCGTCATGAAATATTTGCGCCGAATATACTTTATCAAACGGTTTATCTATTTTCTCTTTTAAATTGAAAAATTGTGCGAGTAAATCCCACAATACCATAGTACGGAAAATAGCATTTTCTAAATAGTAAATTGCTGTTGATTCTCTCTCAGATGGCGGTGAAATGGGATTCCAATGGTCAAAATCCGCGTCCTCAGCAAACTCAATCGCCATCTGAAAAGAAGTTTTAATTTTCCTATCGAGATCAAGAAGTGTATGGTAAATTGTTGCATAGTCAAAAAAACGTTGAATCTCCGGCTGATCGTGTATAAAGGCACCCACTAAAATTTTCTCGTTCCCATACCAAACAGTAAATGCATTTTCATCATACTGAACAGATTTGACGAGATTCTGAAAAATTTCTGCAGTCTCACTTCGCAAACTAAATCACTCTTTCTCTTCATCCGGGGATTCTATACCAATAGTTTGCTCATCCGATTTTTCTTTCGAATTACTATAATCCCTGAAAATTTGCCACAAAATTTTATTTGTTTCTTTTTGTTGGGTATTTTGAATATCTAATCTTTTTATCAGATCATCCTCTTTACCTGTCACAGAAAAAATCGTCATGTAGTTTTTGATGTCTATTTGGAACTTATCTTCATAGTTTTCTCCACCTGGCCCACAATATAATATTGTTCCCGATGCGGATTGCAGTGTGGAGTAATTCCGCATTTTATTTGTTCCAACAAATATTGTATAATTCTGATTTATTCCAATGATACATTCTCTCCCTTCCTGTTCAAGGAGAAGTGTTTGATATACTTTCTCCGGGAGGCTATCAATAAAACTCCGGTCAAATTGAATTTTAACATGATAAGCGGGCTGTTTTCCGTGATTGATAAACTTAATTCCATAAAAAGTGCGCCTGACATAGGTAAGTTCCGTCCCAATAAATGGCCGGTTTTCTTCTTTATATTGTCGGCGCATCTCTTCAACTTGGGCTCGTGTAGCTTTTGCTGAGATAAAGCTACACCAACAGGTTATAAATGTTGCTATGGCTGTTAATAGTGTTAAAATACCACTATTTGTATTTAACCAACAAAAAAAGTCATCAACTGCCATTCTTCCAGTCTCCCTTCAAAGACCTGTTTAAAATGTTCCGTAATAAGGTTTCTGCTCGATGTTGTCACGGACAAGCAAGATTTAATCTTTTATTTCCACTAAACTGAAACTCTTTATTCGCCTCTAGATTGCTGTAAAATATGATCTTCTAATATATTGCATCAAGTGTAATTTAGCCAAATCATTATACCATATCTTTTAAGGGCAGACTACTGAATTTTAGCTGATGCGTTTTCGCTTTCTAAATGCTATGTATCATGTATAATACCTCTCCCAGAATACAAGTTCCAACCAAAACTTGTATAGACACCTCGTAATAAATCGCCCATTTGGAAATAAAAAGTCTCCAGAGCAAATCCCAAAGACTCTTTGTTTTGTTTACTTTGGCACAATTCCCTAACTTACCTCAGTCCATCTCCCTCCGAATTTCCTCATAATACCGGTTGACCGTGTTTTTATCTACCTGCACCGCCTTAGCGATGGCGCTCTTGCTGGTGACCTCCGGATACTTCCGCATATAGGCGGCGATGGCTTTCTTCTTCTCGCTGATCCCGTCCGGGATAGCATCCAGGTTTCCGCTCTCCTTGATGGCCCTGATCTCCGCTTTCATCTGCTGGATCAGCCCAGGCAGGAGGGTCTCACACTCCTCCCGCGTCTTGGCGTACACATTCCGGGAGTGCTTTTTGCCATCCGGCCATACCGGGGAGTACCGGCCCTCCCAGCAGTTCTCGCTAATCTGGGTGATACACCCGGTGCCGGACTTCCGTTTTCTTCCGACATAGGGCTGGAACGTGGTCATGGCCCGTTTCTCTTGCGGCTCCGCAGGTGATTCCTGTGGAGCCGCTTTTCCGATCCTCTGGTCGATCTTTGCCGCTGCCTCAGACCGCATCGGGTTGGTGATGTGGGTGTAGATGTCCAGCGTAGTGGCCGCCGACACATGGCCCAGCATGGCGGAGAGGGTCTTCACATCCATCCCGTTTCCCAAGGCTATCGTTGCAAAGGTGTGCCGCAAATCATGAAATCTGATTTGCTTGCACTGGGCATGTTCCAGAATGAGGTGCAGCCGCGTTCTGATGTGGGCCGGGTCCAGCGGCGAGCCCTCCTTGACCGGCGATGGGAACATCCACCGGGAGTTTACGCCCTCCTTGTACTCTTTCAGAATGGCCAGGAGCGGCGGAGGCAGACTGACTGTGCGGATGGAGGACTTCGTTTTGGGCTGGGAGATCAGGAGCCCGTCCTCCTTTGTTCGGTAGACCTGCTTGGTGATCTTCAACTCTCCAGTTTCCAGGTTCAGGTCATCCCACTGGAGAGCCAGCAGTTCTCCCTGCCGCAGGCCAGTGGTCAGCTCCAGCAGGAACAGCTCGAAGTACCCCTCCGCCTTGGCTTGGATCAGAAACCGCTGGATCTCCTCACGGGTCAGCACCTGCATTTCGCGGGCTTTCTTGGGCGGCAGTTTGCAGCCGATGGCGGGATTCACACGGATCAGTCCCTCCTGCACCGCCTTCTCCAGCGCGGACCGGCAGTTCATATGGCAGGCCCGCACCATGCGGTCGGACAGCCCCTTGCCGTAGTGTTCCGTGTGGAGGAGGCGCCCGCTCTTTTTCAGTCGGGCGTAGAACTGTTGCAGGTCGTTCTGTGTCAGCTGATTGAGGGGGACACTACCTAGCTCCGGGATGATGTGTTGGTAGATCCTGCCCTCATAGCCCGCCCGGGTGGTGGGGCGGAGCTTCGGCATGGAGTAGTTCTGATACCAGAAGTCCATCCACTCCCCAAAGGGCATCTCAGGCTTGACCTTGTCTGACTTGGGCGGAGTGTACTGCTCCTGCAACTGTTTCAGTTTCTCCACACACTCGCTTTTTGTCTTGGCCAAAACGTTCTTGGTTTTGGGAAGGTTCTTTTCATCGCAGCCGATGACCACCCGGCCCTCCCACCTGCCATCCTTGCGAAGTCTTACGGTTCCCTCGCCGTTCTTTCGCTTTCTCGCCACGGTTTCCACTCCTCTCCCAAAATGTCCGCCATGAAATCTCCCACGATGTTCGCCGCCTGTTTCTGCATATCGCCGGTCACATGGGTGTAGGTGTCCAGGGTGAAGCTGGCGTTGGTGTGCCCCAGAATGCCCGAGAGGGTCTTGGCGTCCACGCCGCCGGCGAGGGCGTGGGTGGCAAACGTCTGCCTCAAATCGTGGAATCTGATGCTGGGCAGCCCCGTGTTTTTCAGGATCGTCTTCAGCCGGTGATAGGCATAGCTGGGGTTGACCGGCTCTTCCGGATGCAGCGGGTTTGGGAAGATCCACTGGCTGATGGCCGCATTCTTGCATTCCCGCAGACCCTGGGCCGTGCTGTCCGGCAGGGAGATGGTACGCCGACCCTTGTTGGTTTTGGTCTCCCCGATCTCCAATGCGCCAGCTTTGCGGGAACTGACCGACCGGACGATTTTGAGGGTCCCCTCCGCTTCGTCGAAGTCCTCCCACCGGAGGCCGCAGATCTCACCCCGGCGCAGGCCGGTGGTCAGTTCGGTGTAGAAGAAGTCCCGCCACACCTCATCCTGCTCGATGGCCTCCAGGAAGGTGTCCAGCTGCTCCTCGTTCAGGATCTGCTTGGGCCGGTAGTTGGGCTTGGGGACCACTGTGCCCTCTGTCGGATTCTTGGCGATCAGGTGCGCGCTCTGGGCGTCCTTCATGGCGTGGTGGAGCATGGCATGAATGCGGGAGAGCATGGAGTCCGAAAGCTGATGGCCGTACTCCGGGTGTTCGTGGACGCGCCCCTCCCGCTTCAGCCTGGTGTACATCCGCTGAATATCGGTTGAGGTGATACGGGAGATCACCTTATCGCCCAGGATTGGCTTGATATAGTGCTTGGCATACTGTCGGTAGCCATACATGGTACTGGGGCGGATCGTCCCCGCTTTGTAGTCGTCCAGCCATCGGTCCAGCCACTCGCCCAACGTCATGCGGCTGTCCTCGGTCAGTTCTACATCCTGATAGGTTTCGATGCTCTGGTGGAGTTTGCTCAGCAACTCCTTCTGCGTGCGGCCGTACACATACCGGAAGATGGGATCGCCATTTGCCTTGTGACCCACCACGATCCGGCGCTCCCAGCGGCCGTCCTCCTTTTTGCGTACCATGCCGTCGCCGGACGGTCTGCGCTTTGACATATGTGGTCGGACGGCTCTGGGGCTTGTCATAGGCCTCCTGCCAGCGGAGAATATAGTCTTTCAGCGTCATATCTCCACCTCCATGCACTGGCGCTGCAGGTTGCGGAAGGCCACCCACGGCAAGCCCGCCTGTTTCAGAATCCGCTTGTGCAGGTAGTAGAACTCGTGGAGCCGATACGGCGCTCCGGTCTTGGGGTTGAGGAACACATAGCAGCTGGTTCCCGGTATCTGCTCCAGGAGATGCTCCGCGCTGCTGTTGAGGGTCAGAAGGCGCTGCCCCTTGAGAATGTACCGGCAGCGGATATGAAAATCGGCCCACGACAAGGTGATGAGTTCACATTGCCGCAGGCCGCTGGAGAGTCCTGTGTAGATGAGAGGGAGTACGCCCAGCTGTTCCGCCGCGTCCAGGTACCGCTGGAGCTGCCCCAGGCGCAAGGGAGTTGTTCGATATGCTTCTGCTTGTGGCTCCTGACAGAGCCGTACCGGGTTGTAGGGGATGCGCTGGTCACGGGCTGCCTCGTCCATGCAGCGCCGCAGGAGCAGGTGGACGCACCAGACACTTCTGGCGCTGAGGCCCTGGCTCCGCAGACTGTCATAGAAACTGGTAACGGTGTCTTCGGTCAGTTCCACCAGCAGGATGCCCCCGATTTCGGGGAGGATGTGGCGGTAGATCAGGTTGCGGTATCCGCCCACGGTGCTGCTGCTCCATCTGCCCTGGTTCTCGCAGAACCAGCGGTCACACCACTGGCCCACCGTGAGGTTAGGTTCTTTCCGCATATTGTCGCCTCCCTTCGGCAACCGAACAATACCACAGAAAGAGGAAAATAGCCACTGGAAAGAATGGAATATTTGCAGAAGAATGACTGCTCCGGACAATGCCGCTTGTTGACCTTCTTGTCATATACTCATCACATGACAAGCATCCGATTCGGAATCAGATATCGGCTCCAGCCAAATAGCGTTTCAGCAGGAAGGCGCAGAAATAGGGGAAGGTATAGATATCATCACTATATCCGATGTTTCCGCCGGTGAACTTAATGCCGCAGTGAATATCCGCATACTTCTCACTGCTGATCAGGGTCCTCATGGACTTGGCAGTCCCGTTTTTGGCCTTCACCTCAATAGGAATCAGGGCGCTTGCCGTTCGGACGAAGAAATCCTGTTCCAGAGTAGAATCGTCCCGTTTATAGTAATAGAGTTTGTATCCCGCCTTGACCAGTGCTTCGCCAACCACATTTTCGTAAAGCGCGCCCTTATAGACGCCGAGGTTTTTGTTGGTCCGCAGATCCTCCTGTGCTTCCTCGTCCAGCATGGCTACAAGCAGGCCGCTGTCGGCAAAGTAGATTTTATACTTGGTATCGTCATAGTTGCCCTGAAGCGGCAGTTCCGGGAAATTCAGGCAGTAGCAGATATTTACCATTCCCGCATCGTCCAGCCATTCCACACAGCCTCTATAGTCACGGAAACGAGCGCCAGAGGCAACTTTGGAGATTTGAAACTTCTTGTTGTCCTTGGCAAGCTGCACGGGAATGTGGTTGAATACATTCAAGATCCTGGTCTGGTCGATGCCCTCGGCATATTTGCGAATGTCCTCCTTGTAGTCTGCGATCAGCTGTCTCTGTATCTCAAGCGACCCCTCAAAGGTACCTTTTACAATGAACTCACGAACAACAGCGGGCATTCCGCCCAGGATGCAGTAGTCAAGGAAGAGTGAGCTGCACACCGACATCTGTACCTCGTTGAAGGGCGTGAGATTTCGCATATGCTCCAGCATATCTTCGATGAAGGCATCATCATAGCCTTTGGCCCACAGGAATTCCTCGAAATCCAGCGAGAACATCTCGTAGTCAGACTTGTAGCCCACGCTGTTGCTCTCGATTTTCCGGTAATTGATGCCCAGCATAGAGCCGCTGCAGATCACATCGAATCTGCCGTCGATTTTGAAGAACTTCAGCGCTGTGGCGATATCCGGAAACTCCTGCAGTTCATCAAAGAATATCAGTGTTTCGCCCTCAATAAACCGTTTGGACGGGTCCATTCTGGAGATATTCTTGATGATGTCATCCGCCTTATATCCGTCTGCCGTGATCATTTTATACTTTGGTTCTTCCACGAAGTTGATGGTGATCACACTCTGGTAATTCATATCTCCAAACCGCTTGATCGACTCGGTCTTTCCCACCTGCCGGGGTCCCTTGACGATCAACGGCTTTCTGTCGGGGTTCGCCTTCCATTCGGCCAGGAATGCATCGATCTTTCGTCTCAAGTAGAGCATTTCACTCGCCTCCTTCGCCTCTATTATACCGATACCCGATAGAGAAATCAATCGAAATCACAAAAAATGAGCGAGTTTTACTTCTATCCACACATTTTATGAGCGAGTTGTTGGACCAAATACACATTTTCCAGCTTCCGAGCAAGCCATATCATGCCGGGGCGTATTTCTTTGTTTTATGCGGCGCAATTCCTGCGTCTCGCCGCTGAGGTGATCTGGCCTGCCATTGCCCCCCTCAAATCGGGCGGAACATCTTTTAATACACAGAATCCAATCCCACACAAATCCCAAAAGACGAAAGGGTTTCTTGAAACAAGCAGGGCAAAAGAGTGTTAAAGAGGAACTGCCCAAGCAGAGGAAAGGGCCAAAGAGGGCGGAAAAATGCCGGCTGAAGGTTCCGACACACATTTGGGAGCGTGAGGCCGGCGTTCGAGCCGCACTTCTCCAAAATCCCGGAAACCTCTGGGACGCTAAGGCTGACGGAGTTTTGCCCCTCGCCGGTAACTGGTCAAAAACCGGCGCTGACCCCATATTTGACTACAATCAGAAAACTTTATAACCGGGTGTAGCGCAGTTGGTAGCGCGCTTGCTTTGGGAGAATACGCCCAGGCCACCCCACAACTTCATATCCGGGTGTAGCGCAGTTGGTAGCGCGCCTGCTTTGGGAGCAGGATGCCGCAGGTTCGAATCCTGTCACTCGGACCACCTTTCTTAGAAAAACCGCCTAAACAGGCGGTTTTTCTTCGTTTTTTATTCTGGTTTTTGTGTTTAAGGCGATTGCTGTTCAGCGGTGGTTTCAGGGGAGGAAAAGCGACTGGAGCATGAGTAAGGATAGCCGCTGAAACTGACAAATCCCTAACTCATCCCTAACAGGAAAATTTCCGCATTTTCGCCGTTTCTATCAGCGCCGTCGTCGGCGACTCCTGATCGTATGTCTACGCTGTGTAGGTCGTGAAGCAGGATCCCTCCTGCTATAAGTCAATCTTTGACCTATCTTAAATTCAATAGAGCGTCCACCAGTATTCGAACACTTTGCGATACTGGTTGCCCTTCTTTGATAGGCCGAAATACTTACGGACCTTTCGATTGGATCTTCGCTTCAGATACTGTTGACGATCGCTGGACTTCATATACTGAATATGCAGTCCGGAATGAAGTAACGTTCTTAATCTCTCATAGTCTCCCATGATATACCCCATGTTTGGTGCATACCTGCTGTGTTGAATGAGAAACAGAAGATGGTCTGAGTGCCTGACACACTGGGTGCGGCGATATTGGCGACCGGAACGTCGGCCGCATCCAGGCTCGTTTTTAGTAGATTCCAAGATCTCGGTGATCCGCTTGTTTAACTCTTGCTCTGTCATAAATCTTCCTGCTCTGTACGGTCCGGGTGATAGGGTTGACCCCGTGCCAGGAGCCACGCTGTTTCGCGTGGTATTCCCGCCGGGCTTTCTTACTGCGTTTGTCCAATGGAATCAACTGCGTCACAGCTGATCATCTCCTTCTTTTTGTCTTGGTGTGATCACCCCAGAGGGCATAGCGCAGCAATAGCTGGCTGATATACTGATGGCACCGTGAATGTTCCCATAGTAGACTCCTCTATAACGATTTCATTACAAATGGCAAAAATCGCTTGCTATTTCAGAACATATCAGGTATGCTAAAGTACTCCGCTGAGGCGGAGATCATCCTGATGAATGGAGGCGATCCATATGTCCATGATTCAGTTTCCTGTCATCGATCCCGTGGCTACCGGGGCGAATATCTGCCGGCTCCGGAAGGATCGCGGCCTGACAGTCCGAGATCTCCAGCACTATTTCGGATTTGAGGAGCCGCAAGCCATCTACAAATGGCAGCGGGGCCAGAGCCTTCCCAGTGTAGATAACCTCTATGCACTGAGCGCTTTACTCCAGGTGCCGATGAACGAGATCATCATCTCCGCTTCTCATATCGTTTCTTGGGAGCAGCAGGCAGCCGCCTGCTGCTCAGGTCTTTTTATGGGGACATTTCTTCAGGTACAGTGGGCATGGCAGAATTTCAAAACCGCTTAGATCCTTATCCGCTTGTGCCCATAGGCCTACCGCGATCCTGCTGGGCGGCCGCAGCCCTTGGGTGAACAAGCGACTTCATAAATAGAATATCACGCCATTATGGCAAGTATCAGAGAAGCGTAAGGTCGAATCCTGCTTTTGACAATGGATGTGTGTTAGAAATGGCAGTATTTCGGTGGACGAGGATGGAGGCGACTGACGAGCCTTTCACAATGAGTTATGAGCTCATGTTGCATTCATCAGATGCAGTCCATTCTTTGCCGGGGGATGCGCAGCATCATAATTCATCTGCGCCTGAACCGATCATCACCGCCTATCCATTCTGCCACGCCCACCACACCTGAAGGTGTGGTGACGGCATTTATGCAGCCGTACTCTTTTCGATAAAGTCGCTGAGGATGTCCTCAAAGCTATCATTCATGTCAAAGGGCGGCTCATAGGATACCTCGGTGTTGACCAGACACTTGTCCAGGGACATGGAGATCTCGTCGGCCTTGTTGCTGAGCGCCGTGGCCATGCCTCGGATCTTGTTCCGGTCAAAGTCGATGGTGGTGACCTGCGTGGCATCACAGCGGTAGGAGACCTGGTTTCCCTCGCCGTTGAATCGGAAGCCGGAGCCTCCGCCGGCAATGGTCTTTTCACTGTTGCGGAGCATGGTCATGTGACGAAATACCTCAGCCAACTCCTGACGCTGCCGGTTCAGGCCCACCTCGCTGTCCATATCCAAATCCAATGCGTTCTTGGCGGCGTGGATAGCCCGGCACAATTTCTCCCGCTCCTCCAGCAGGGACATGAGGAAGGCGGCTACCTCGTTGGCGTGGCCGGCATACTCGCTGGGAGCCGCTTCCTCTACTACGGCATCCTGAGTATCGGACATGACCTTGCTCCGAAGATGTGTGGTCTTGACCTTGACGATATTGCGCCGGTCCTGAAGGATGGCAGTGGCCTCACACATCAGGCCTTTCAGTTTATTCTGGAATCGAAACGCATCTTTCATATTCATGGATCATACCTCCTCATATCACTCCCCGGCGGAACGATTCGATGGGTCAAGCATACTCCAAACTCGATCAGTTGTCATTGAACTGCTGGTTGAATATGGACAGGCATGCTTTTTGTGCTTGCCTGTGATAAACAAGGAAGTGGACTTTATTGCTACTAATGCAGAGGAGAAACGGTATATCCAAGCGACCGAGCCCATGAATAAGCCGACCACCCGCGAGCGGGAACTGGCTCCACCGTGCATAATCCGGGACAACTACGCGCTTTTGTTATGCCCTCTTTTATGGTGTATGGGTTTATTAAAACCGCCTCCGGAATGAAAACCGGAGACGGCTGTATTTGGGTGTCTTATCTCAATGAGATCAAGCATAAGCTGGACTTTTTCGACAAGTTGTGAGTGCATCCTTTCCGGATGCATTCTGACTTTCCATATGGAGATCCCCGGTTATCCCACTCTCTCGAACGGTATCACCTTGCACCGGTTCTCCTCCGGCGGATCGGGCGGTTCCGGTTCTGGCTTAGCCGTAGCTGTTTCCATGAAGCCGCCGATCTTTTCCGCCGCACCTCTCTGCATATCGTTGGTAATGTGCGTATAGGTGTCCAGGGTAAACCCGGCGCTATAGTGGCCCAGCATACTGGACAAGGTCTTTACATCCACGCCGCTGGAGAGGGCCATGGTGGCGAAAGTATGGCGCAGATCATGGAAGCGAACATGCTCCTCAATGCCCGCCTTCGCCAGCAGCTTCCGGTTAATCCTGGACACCGCATCCGGGCTCCAATAGCCGCCGGTGCGGGGCGACGGGAACAGGATGGGGTTATCCGGGTGCTGTTCATGCTCCTTCACCAGCATATCCACGGCCTGCTGGGACAGCGCCACCTTGCGGACAGAGTTCTTGGTTTTCGGCTCCGTCACCACCAGCTCCCCATCGATGCGAGTGACCTGCTTGCTCACCGAGAGGATGCGATCCCTCACATTCAGGTCGTCCCACCGGAGGGCCAGCAGTTCCCCCCGCCGCAGGCCGCTGGACAGTTCCAGGAAGAACATGGACAGGACGCCGTACTTCTCCGCCTCGCTAAGGTACACCCCCAGCTTCTCCGGCGGGATGATGGTCATCTCCTTTTTCTCCTTGGGTGGGATGCGGCAGTTGTCGCAGGGGTTGTACGGAATGATCCGCTCCTTGACCGCCTGCTTCAGTGCCGAGGACAGCACCATGTGGATGCGCCGCACTGTGCTTCCAGACAGGGCCGTGTCGGTCTTTTTCTCGAACCGCTGCACCCGTCCGCTGGTCTTGGAATCGTTGTACATCTTCTGGATCTGGATGGCGGTGAGCCGTTTGAGCTTAACTCCTCCGATGGCCGGTACGATGTGGTTTTCGATCATGTTCTCATAGGTCTTTGCGGTGTTGGGGCGGATCACAGGCTTGCTGTAGGTTTCAAACCACAGCCGGCACCACTCCGCCACAGTGTAGTCCTCGTTGTGGTTCACCGGGATGCCCCGGTTGTCCCGGATGGCCTTTGCCAGTTTCTCTTTGCATTCGGCCTGCGTCCTGGCAGACACGCTTTTCTGAATGGCGCGGCCGGTGTTGGGGTCGATGCCTTGAGTGTATCGGCCCTCCCAGCGGCCGTTGGGCTTCTTTCGAATGCTGCCCTCGCCGTTTGCTCGTTTCTTTGCCATTGTTCATCCCTCCTTTTGCAACACAAACAAATACCACAGAATCTTTGAAATAGCCACTAAAATATTTCCGTTTTTTTGGACGACTGCTCATCGATCCACGCCATGAACTTATCACGGGGGACGATGATCCGGCTGCCCAAAGTTATGGTGGGGAAATCCTGCCGGTGGGCCACCTCGTAGGCGTGGGCCAGCCCGATGCCCAACACATCGGCCACATCCTGCACGGTCAGCATTAGGGGGAGTTCGTTGAACGAACTGTACTTGGATCGTTTCATCGGATTCCTTTCTACCCTTCTCGTGGAAGGGATTTTATTCTTTGTTTTGCGGCTCATTTTTTGCGCCGCTTACATGGTCATCTCAGGCCACTGTTCCTCATGGTCATCCGGCTTGTGGCCCATCGCAATCTTCTTCTCCTGGATCTTCCGCCTGAGTTTTCAATCCACCTGCTGGCCCGTCGGGACGTCGGGCGGCACAGAGTTGTCCTGGAAGATCCGGCTCATGTGGTAGAGCAGTTGGGTGACCGCCAGCATTACAGAGGGCGGGTGGAAATTGTTCCTTTGCTCCAAAAAGAACTGAGCATACTGATTTCCCTGGACCGCGGAACGGCTGAACCACATCATTGCCCGAGCCTGATCCCGTGGTAGGCCCTGTCCCGTTAGGTGCAGCTTGCCCATCATGTACTGGGCGTACTGGTTTCCCGCCTCCGCCGATTTGGTGAACCAATCCGCCGCTCTTGTGGTGTCCTTGCTGACGGTGTTTCCCTCCAGATACTCTTTGCCCAGGCGGTAAGCGGCGAAGTGGCTTCCGTTTTCCGCCGCCTGTTTTAGCCAGCGGATGCCCTCATCCGTGTCCCGCACTTCCCAATCGTCGGAGAGAAGCAGCTTGCCAAGGGCATACTGTGCTTCCGGCAGACCCTGTATTGCCGCCTGGCTGAGCCAGTGCTTAGCCTTATGGTTGTCCGGGATCAGCAGAGGACCGTCCCGGTAGAGCTGCCCCATCCGGTATTGCACATAGGCATCGCCGCACTCCGCCACCTGCTCCAACTTCTCAGCCGCCCGGTCACGGTAGTCCAGAGAAATGTCCTCGTTCTGAATGATTCGCCACAGCTCCCGGCAGGCATTAGACTCACCACGCGCCTGTTCCGGCTCGTCGTGCTCAGCCAAGTTATCATCCTCGAAGGAGATCTCACCCAGACGGATGCGCTCTGCCTCCTGGATGACAGCGTTTTTGATCTGCCGGAACTCTTTCTCCTGGGACAGCTTTTTTCGTTCTCTGGGTTTGTCGTGGTAGTAACTCTCCACCTCACCTTGGAGCCTGCACCACCGGTCGTAGCACCCACGCACCACTGGCAGCTCCTCCAGCTTGTCCACTACCTCGTCCACGGTTTTCTTCACGGACTTGGGAAGGTAGCCATAGGATTTTTTGCCCTTGACCGTTTCCAGTTGTCCGGCCAGTTGCTCCATCTTCTGCTCAATCTCAGGAGCCGTGCAGATACTTTGTGCCATCTCCTGAGTGAGCTGCCGGATTGCACGGCGTGCCTCCCGAACCAGTTCATCCCGCGACTGTGACTTCTGTTCGTAGGTGTGGAGCATCTCCTGTTTGAAGATCTGATTGGTGAGGGTAGACTTGATATTGCGGATTCCGTCCCGCGTCAGGTACGCTTCTCCCGGCTGTGTTGACCACGCCATCATGTGGACATGGGGATGCTTGCCCTCATCGTGGAAGGCAGCGTACCAGCGGAAGTGGTTCGGTTGAATATTCATGGCGGCGGCAATTTCATTACGATTGGCTCGGAGCAGGTTCCGCCACGCTTTGGCATTGTCATATCCAAGACGCGCAGCGTCCTCACGCTTCAGTGAGAGGATATGCGTCCACACATTCCCGTTGTACTGATCCAGCTCTCGCATGGCCTGTTCCAAATTCACAGTCTCCTCATCACCAAAGAGCCCGTGGTCACCAAGCCGCTCCGCGCGAGGCCGAGTAGCGATGTACTTCATGTAGCCATCTGATTGCTGCACTTGAGACCAGTTCTCCTCCAGTGCTCGGGTGATAAAGACCGAGGCATTGGCCTTTGTGGGCTTGTCTTTGTAATCGGAATACTCACCCAGCTCCTTGGCCTCCGGAAAATCCCTGGTCAGTTTGGTGATGAGTTGTTCCTGCTTTCGAGTGGGTGGACGGTCATCTGGGATGATCTCCACCCGCTCCCGTGTGCCGATGTACCTCAGATAGCCGCTGACCGAACTGGTGCTTCCGCACTTGAGGTAAGGGCTCTTTACGATCAATCCTGCCACTCATCATCCTCCTCCCAAGCACCGCGCACCCGCTGCTCCAGCGAGATGCGGCCATTGGTTTTCCGCACATTTTGGACGCTCTCCGCCCGCCGTCGGCGTAGATCCTCGCCGCTGAACTGATACGCGTCGGCGAGGATACCGGCCACCATGTCCTGCTCCACCGCCTGCCGGAAGGCGATGGAGGACAGCCGCTCCTCCAGCTGTCCCATCCTTCCGTCCAGGTAGGACTTGATGGAGGTGGGGAGAAACAGTCCGGCGCTGTTGGCACTGAGGTAGTCCAGATAAAAGTCCACCGCCCGTTCAATGAAGGCGGTGATGCTCCGGCTCCCATCCTCCTGATACCGGCGCTCCAGGATGGCCTTTTTTCCCGGTGAGAGGTAGAGGGGGAATTTTTCTTTTTTGCTCATAATGTTCTCCTTTCCGGGGGTTGACCCCTGTTTTTTCCTTGTGGCAGTAGGCTTTCGGGGATAGTGACCGCAGAGATGATATCACTGCCCGGATTTTGACCCCATTTCCAATCCCCGCAAAAGCCCCCGCAACTGCCCGCACTGCGGGCAAAAGTGCTTCCGACAGGGGGCGCTTGCGACCCCGTCGTTTATCCTGCTTTTTCTTTCGTCCCCGAGAGTTCCTCCGAAAGCGGGCCAAATTGGGCCTCCAACCCCGGATTGGTACTGGGACTCGCTTCCGCTCCGAAAGGCGCACACAGGGCGGTCTGTGGGCTTTCACGGACCAATTCTGCGAGGCGTTCCGCCGCTCTCTGACGGGCGGTATCCTCCTCCAGTTGCTGGAACTGCCGCTCGTAGAACAATTCGATTGCCGCCTGGATCGGACGGATGGTGTAGAGCAGATTCCCGTTGAGGGGCCTGCCGTCTTTGCTCTGCACCATCGTCGTCTCGGTGCGGATGAGACCTTTCTCCTCCAGGCTGCGCACATACTTGCTCACGGTGTTCTCACTCATACCCAGCGCCTTGCCGATGGTCTTGTAGCTGGGGTAGCACTGGTAGGTTTCTCTGTCCTCGATGCTCAGCAGATAGCAGTAGATGGAGATCTCCGGGTAACTGAGACCGATGTGAAAAACTTCGTTGGGAACCTTGAAATAGTTTTTGTCGGGATCTCGTTTGGGCCACTGTTGGAACTTCATATAACACCTCCTGTATGCTCCTCCATCCACTGAATGTACTTTTCTTTCGGCACCACTATGCAGTTGCCCACACGCAGCACCGTGAAGTCCGGTTGGTGCATCAGTTCATACCTACTGGACAGTGATACGCCCGGCACCTTTGCCTCACCGTAGCTCTTGTGGACAGATTCTCTCATGTTGACCATCTCCTTCTCAAAACTCCCTCTACTTCTTTAGCCGCAAACATTTGCATGTGACATAGTTTTGACATATCCTTTGGATGGTGTCTGAGTTGTCTCTCTACTTGTATTGGGGAAAATACATCCCACTGACATACATTTGACAGAAAAACGGAGCGCCTGCTTTGTCGCAGACGCTCCGTTTGAGGTTGGATTATTTACTTTTGTGCTGGTTTCAGCAGCCGGCATGTTCCCTCCGCCTCGTCCCGCTCTTTCAGCAGAGAGGCCAGAGCAGAGAAGAATTTCTTTTGCTGATAGTCCACGCTGCCACGGTTCAGCTGATGGGCTTCCGCGTACTTGCGGATGGACAGGCCATCCACGAATCGCTCCCGGAAATAATCCTGGTATGCAGCCAGCACCGTTTTCAGGGCATCGTCGAGAAACTGCAGGTCCTCTTTCAGCTTGGCGAAGTCACTTTTAGTGATGGCGGCGAATCTCTTTTCCTTTACGCAGAGGTGATATTTGTTCCGGTCGAAGTTGTAGTGCTCACAGAGATCTTTTGCGTATGCATAGTAGGTAAGAGATTGCTGGTACTCGCGGGAGTCGTATGCTTCATCCAGCTGTGGTCGCTGCCGTTTACGAACCGGTCCCCGGAAGCTTTCTTCCTCCAGCCGCTCTATGGCTTCCCCTGAGATCTTCATATTGAGCATTCGCTTATACTTAGTTTTCCGCTCGCCGTTCAATTCGATAAAAGCGCAGAAGGACTTTTTGCTGGAGGTGTAGTATCTGGGGACAGTTGCAAAGGGGTAGGTGGTCCAGATAACACTTTCTTCGCCGGTGTCGGTGTCGGTGGCCAGAGAGATTACATAGACCACCTTGCCGTCATACCGCCGGTAGTATCCGGCGCTGATCCGTCTGCCCGCCATTTCCGCACCTCCTCGCTTTTCTGTTTTCAGTATAGAGAAGTATGGGATTTCTGTAAATGGAAGCCGTTTGTTATTGATTATTCACTCTCGCCGAGTTAAATTCATTTTCAAACTTTTTTGTATAGAAGATTTAATTCGACGTGGTTTTATTGGACGCAGATTATCCTTGTCCTAAGGTTTATTCGGACTTTTGCTATCAAAATCTATCTGTGTCATCCTATCAGGGTTTTACTTGAGACAGACGATTGGATGGTTTAGAAATTATAGTACAAAAATACTTATCCCTCAACAGATCTTGCAATTGAGGATTAAGAACAACACGAGTCTTTATCCATTTGTCTCAATGACCTTTTGCAACTCACTAACGAACTCTTCAATTGAAGGATCTTCATTCATAACTGTAGAGTAAAATGCATTTACTAAGACACGTCCCTCAACAGATAAATGCTTGCGAAATTCCAAAAACCAATCGTGACAATCAAGCCCCTCGATAGTTGCTAAGAATGCAATTACTTTCTGCTGATCCTTTCCCAATACAGCACATAATTTTTCTAACTTCTGGGGTATCCTTATGCATTCACGAAAGTTTTCTTCAGCAGCATTTTTTCCTGGCAAGAAACAATAGCCCCAATTTAACTCATCTTTATTTGAAAGCGAATCTCTCATATCGCCATCATAAATTCCTACGAAACTATAATGTATATTGTTGCTCTTAGGAAATTTTAGCCTTTCGGAAATAGCCGATTCACCATCTACAATATCGATTGTATATTGTTTAAGAATCCAAGGAGCTTTATCTTCCAATATCACAGTGAGAAAGTCTGCGGCGACTCGGTCTTCCACAAAAAAAGTTCCAAGACAATTCTGGCTAATTCCTAAGGCCCCTTCGACGGTAATATCACTATCAGGCATAATTATTGAAACATTATTTCCCACTCTACTCACAATCCTAATGTTCTCGTTTTTGATATTTCTTAATATGTATGGGGAATGTGTTGTCAATATAACCTTTACGCCATCTTCTGCCAATATCTTCCCAATATAGTCTGCAAAGTGCGTTTGAGAAAAAATACTAATATAAGTTTCAGGTTCCTCAATTATTAAAAGTGTGTCCTTATCTGTACTTTTTATGCACCAAAACAAATAAAGTAGAAAGTGCTCTCCGCTTCCCATACTTCTTGTATCATATTTTATTCCATCAACTTCAACTTGAAAGAATGGGAAGGGCAAGTCACTTCCATCAACATCTTCGATTTCTCGTATGGAACAATATGAATACGATTTCCCTATTAAGTAATTTATATCTTCAAGTTCGTCTTTGGTAACTTCATATTCGTCATATTGGTCCAAAAGCTCTTCAAAATTAGTCTGTTCTATCATGAAGGATTGCACTAATGTGCTTAGCATGCAATCCATATACTTGACCGACGATTTGTCCATGCCTTTATCGAAGAAACGCTCTTGCTCACAATTTGTACAGGACACTACATTTCCATCAAAAGCAGCAGTTCCCGCAATCTTATGCGAATTAACCCTTCTAATATCTTGACTGGTTAGACTCAAACCCACAATGTCTTTAATTGCAGAGATGATTGTACTCTTTCCTGCACCATTCAAGCCGCAAAATGCAACTACTCCTTCTGAAAGCTCAATTTCCGACAAGTTATTGAGGCCTTTTAAATCAAGCGTCAAAATGCTATTTTTATATTTGCGTTTATATGCTTTTCGCCAATAATCCTGAACTTTAGCGCTTCTCATTTAAAAATGTTCACCCCAATTATACTTGTCTACAATTGATTCTAAAACATAATTCATATTCTGCGCCTTTTCGAAAGTATAGAGTGCAAAATCAAGGAGCTCTGTTTTATCATTCAGCAACGCATCGTGAAAAATCGCAATAATGATATCTCGATAAATTATTGAAAGAGCATCAGTACTTCCCATACTGGCTCTCTGATTGAATGTGTTTAACATAACCTCAAAAAAAGGCAGAACTTTTTGAAGTCGCACATATTCATTTATGTTTAGGAGAGCATCGTTCCGTTTCTTTCCTTTAACATAATCTCGACAAAATTCAAAGTTAAAAACGACCTGTGTAAGCTCAACTTGGTTCATTGAAAGATTTTGTCTAACGAATACCAACCAACTAAATAAAGTTGCTTTATTAAATGAAAATTGGTGGTCTCCATATTTCGTTATGCACATAAAAAATTTGCGAATCGTTTCTTCAGCAATCTTTATACACTTATCTGAGAATGGATTGCCTTTTCGATATTGTTCAGATAAATCTGTAGATGTAATTTTTTTCTTTAAAGTCTGTTTCTCTATGGCATAACAAAACTTTGATATTATCTCGTCATATGCCAAACGCGAATTGGAGAACCCAATCACTTCTTTAGATGCTCCCAACGATACAAATAGATCGGACAGTTCCTTTATCTGATTACGTGTTTCTCCCATGTAGGCATTTCTTTGCTCTGCAGAAGTTAATGCTGTTGGCTGATTCAATCTATAAAATAGTTCGGCTGGCTCTTCTGGCTTGTATTCAGTTAGGCGCACAATAGTGACTGTATACTGCCGAAATCTACGTTGCCATTCTATTGGAAGATCACGATAATAAAAATCCTGTAATTTTACAAGTTCTTCATCAACTGGTTCAATATTTCCATCTACAGAAATTTTATTGCAGTAAAAGTCCCGAATAGCAGCTAAACGTTGCTGACCATCTAAAACTTCCTCTACATATTCATCACCAACAACAAAGTGAACAGGAGGAATTTTCCAACCTCTCAAAATTGAATCAATCAGTTTTCTCCTTTTGGGAATTGTCCATATTTCTCCTCGTTGAAAATCAGGTTGGAGATCTATATCTCCATTTTTGATACGATTGACAATGGTTTCTATATCTAACGTTGTCGTTTCACATTTCATTTGATATACCTCGATTCAGAATCTCATAGCACGTAAGATTTTATCTTGGACCTAAGAACCGATCCCCGTTCAAATGTATCATATGATCGGGCATATCTGCGATCCAAACTTCTGTTTCCCAAGCAAGTGCCTCAGAAAATTTTTTGAAGGTCTTAAAATCCAGAAAAGCTGTAATATAGATCTTCCCAGCGGTTACGCCGGTGGTCATTTCTTCGATCTCTTTGATTCGTTTCGGCTCCATCGGCCCAACAGATGTCACCGACTCTATAAAATACAGCCAGTTCTTCTCCTCTGAGTAGAGGACCACATCTGGCATCTTATCATGTAATGTAATAGTAAATCCCAGTTCGCTAAGTTTGTCCTCGTTCTTTACCAAATCCTTTTCAATGGTATCGCCGACATAGAGACATTCCGAATTTGGAGCAAAGCGTGGTGCAAATTCCTCGATAATTGCTTTTTGGAGTTGATTATGATCGCCTGGAGAAAAAGTGAAATCTTCACCGTTGATTTTCACGGGCATTTTACGTCTGACACGCTTAGAAGCATATAGCTGAACAAGCGTGTCGTGATTAGTTTGAAAAGAAGTAAGCTTGGTTTCCCACCGATCTGTACCAAAACTCTGTACCAACTTCAGCATTTCATCTGTCAACCGATAGCGGTAATTTGGGCTATTGGTGGCCTTGCCATTATCCTCGATGAAAGCCGCATTTCTAAAATGGTGCATAGCCTGTTTTCTGAAGGTTTCGCGACTATTTTCTGCATAAGTAGTCCCATAGTTGTTATTCGAAAAAGCAATTACATCGTGAATACGAATCCATTCGTTCGTCGCATCTTGCCACGGAGTTTCCTCAACAAGTCCCGCCATGGCAAGCAAAACACAACAGCACATGGCATTTTGCTGCTTTGCCGGGACTTGCAAGGCATTTAAGATTTCTTTTGCTTCATCTATTCTACTCATACATAACCCCTCAAAATTCTGTCACAAACCGGTTCCGACATATCGTGTGCAGCAATCAGCTCTTTCCCCATGGCCTCAATGACATCCATAGATGGAACCGGCATAGAGTTCACCTCAGTCGAATTGACCTGCGTTGAACCATTCAAGATCCTATAATAGCAGTCATACAAGGTGGAATTAAACAAGACATAAAGCCCGTACACAACACATTCCGAAAGATCACGCATCCCATCGATAAAATTTATCTTGTTTTGTGTACTGATCTGGGAATACTCAGGATGCTTTTTTGCCAGATAAATACCACATTGAAGCCGCCTATGTTCTTCTTTTGCTGTAAATCGTTTGACAAAAAGATAGTTCTTATTTGGTTGTAATAGCCCCCTCTGCTCAGTAACCAGGTACTCGTGTTCCTTCCCTACAGGAAAAACCACTTTGCCATTTTGTATGTGCTGAGAATAGAACAATGGAACAGCCTGATCTTCAGCTGTATCTCTCAGTGCTTCTCTGTTTCGGAAATCAACTGTAAGGCCAGTTTTCATTTTTAGACCAATACTTGGCAGGGTGTTTTCCCACTTGTTCAAACTATTAAGTGTCTCTACTTCCTCAGCATTTGTTACCAGATATACATAGGAATCTGGTCCGTTGATAACAGCAGAGTACGGAGCCTCAAAAATGGTCTTTTTTGAAAAGTCCGCATTGCTTTGGGTCGTAGTAAGGGTAACAGTTTTTGGCTTTGAACGCGTTTTTCGCAGCTTAATAATAATAGTTTCCTGCAGTACACTCTCTTTTTCAAAGACTTTATCGCGACTAACAAATAAGTGGATATGTTCCAAAGCACCTTCGCTTAAAAACTTCTGACGAAATCTTTTGAAATACGCGCCAGAAGTCCAGGAGCGCGGAATAATATAAACCATTTCTCCCCCATCTCTCAGGTTAAACATACTCATAGACGCAAAGAGAAAATAGAGATTGGGAGCACCATAACAAACATCTGGCATGGCTAAGGCTTCTGGGGCATCCTTTGCTATTTTCATATAAGGAGGATTTCCGATTACAAAATCAAATTTTTCAGGTTCCAAATTCGCCCCTAACATCAGATTATAGTCAGCCATTTGGCTTAAAATATAGTTTTCAGAAACGATTTTAAAGGATATTTTCTTTTGGGATTGACTACACGCTATCTTCAGATTAGAGCGTAACAATTCAATTACATTTGGGTCATTCTCATAGCAAACCAATCTAATCTCTTCTATTGCTGTAAAGCTTTGTAAGCGTTCCAATAGTGCAATCGAAAGAATCCCAGAGCCAGCACCAGGATCAAGGATAGAAAGTGTCTGGCATTCATTAGGAATTTCAAATAGCCCAGCCATAAAAGCTGCAGTTTCTTTGCTTGTAAAGAACTGGCCATATTTTTTGCGCTGGCTTTTCGGCATATGGTCAATATATTCTATTGTTGCATTAATTGCAAAATCAAGCATGCTCATGATTCGTAAACTCCATAATTTCATCGATGCCGCAGTCTAAAGCCACACAAATTTTATATAGGCTTTCCATTGATACAAATTCATTTTTCCCCATCTTTGCTAAGACATTAAAGCTAATGCCCGCAGCATCCTTTAAGTCCGAGCGTTTCATCTTTTTGTCGATGAGAATTTTCCAAAGTTTATCATAAGATACCGGCATTGCTACTTCTCCATTCATGTGTGGATGAGTAATTATATCATAAAGCACACGATACCTCAAGATAGCCTCACGAAAACATGAGTTTGTTTTTAGCAGCGACTTGTCCCAATACGATTGGTGGATTGCAAAAATAAGTTCCAACCCTGAATACGGATATATTCCAAATATCAGCAGTTGTTTTTTACTATTTGAGCAGTCGGGGGGTCAGATCAATATCGTTTATGAGGATTTCCTGAGTGCCGAGAGAGGGCAGGATACCCTTCGCTCGGATGTGATGCCGAACCGTGAGGGGCATCTGTGTATCGGCACCGGGCTGCTGACCGACTTTGTGACAGCCGCCTATCTCAGGTGGAAGCGGCAGGTGGATGCGGTCCTTCTGTGGGAACGCCGAACCAAGCCTACAAGCAGAATGCCTGGGCAACTTTTCGAGGGCTGCCCAGGCTGATTTTATATTTCGTCTTCCCATACACAACGAGCGCCCGTTTTCCTGGTCCGACAGGAGAATGAGCGCTCGTTTATATCATTTTGCAGTTCTATTGAGAACCTCCACGCCAGTTCAAAGCCAGCCATAAAACTGTCGAGGGAGGTCTGTTCTGTGATATAGTTTTGGGCGTCGATAATCCGCAGCACCAGTTTTCGTTCCGGCTTTTCCAACGCTGCGATCAACGCTTTGTGGCACTCATCCACTTCGTTCTCCTGTTCGTCAAGCTCCGGGCGGACATAAAAGTAATCATACAGATCTTTGAGCAGTTTGTTTTCCACCGTCATCATCTCCTTGCGATCCAAACATATACCACACCTTCCGCAGAATATCTATCAGAATTTCAGAAGATTATCCAGAATATTTGCCGCTTCCCTAAGATCTTCCCTGGATGCTTCATTGGGCTTGCTTTCGCTTTTGGCGGCAGTTTGGGCCAGGTATGGTGCATAATTCTGCCGCGTCATTGCGGTCCTGAAGTGGCCCAGCATCTGAGAAACCTCTTTCGCGTCCATTCCATTTTGCAGAGACAGGACGGCGCAGGTGTGCCGGAGGTCTGCGAATCGAACGTGATCCAGCCCGGCCTCTTTGATGATCTCATTGTGCAGCCGGCGCACCATCTGGGGTGAGTAGGGCCTCTGGGTGGCCGGGTGCATGAACATGAGCGGACTTCCTGGGTGTTTAGCGTGTTCCAGGCGCAGGAGTTCAACCGCTTCCGGGGTCAGACTGACAATCCTGGTGCTGCCTTCGTACTCCACCAGCTCCCGCCGTTCCACCGAGCGTTTCTCAGTGATGGTCAGCGTCCGCTCCTTCGTGTCCAGGTCGCTCCACTTCAGGGCAATCAGTTCGCCTTGCCGAAGTCCTGCTGTCAGCGCCAACAGGAACATGGAGAGGTGACCCAGCCGCTCTGCCGCGTCCAGATAGTCCTCCACTTCTGATGCCGTCAGCACATTGGCGCTGACCTTCTTGGGTTTTGGATAGTGAAATGCGCGGGCGGGATTATCCGTTATCAGGCCATCCCGCATCGCCTGGTCCAGGCATTGCTGGAGCAGCCGGTGGATGTGCCGCATGGTATGTTCCCCCAGCCCTGGGTATTCAGGGCTTTCCGGGCGATGACCGCCAAAGCGCCTTCGTTCCTCCAGGAAATCTCCCACCTGCTCCACGGTCAATTCAGAGAGCTGGATCTCCCCAAGTCCGGGGAGAATGTGGTTCTTGAAGATGTAGCCATGAGCTGCGTATGTGGTCGGACGGCTTTGGTTCTTGTCGTAGACCTCCTGCCAGCGGAGAATATAGTTTTTCAGCTTCATATTCCCACCTCCATGCACTGGCGCTGCAGGTTCCGGAAGGCCACCCACGGAAGCCCCGCTTGTTTCATAATCCGCTTGTGCAGGTAGTAGAACTCGTGGAGTTGATACGGTGCTCCGGTCTTGGGGTTGAGGAACACATAGCAGCCGGTTTCAGGTATGTGTTCCAGAAGATGCTCCGTCTTGCTATTAAGGGTCAGTAGCCGCTGTCCCTTGAGAATATATCGGCAGCGGATATGAAAATCGGCCCACGACAAGGTGATGAGTTCACATTGCCGCAGGCCGCTGGAGAGTCCTGTGTAGATGAGAGGAAGTGCGCCAAGCCGTTCTGCCGTGTTCAGGTACCGCTGGAGCTGCCCCAGGCGCAAAGGGGCTGTTTTATATGCTTCTGCTTGTGGCTCCCGGCAGAGCCGTACCGGGTTGTAGGGGATACGCTGGTCGCGGGCCGCTTCGTCCATGCAGCGCCGCAGGAGCAGATGGATGCACCAGACACTTCTGGCGCTGAGTCCCTGGCTCCGCAGGCTGTCATAGAAGCTGGTGACGGTGTCTTCGGTCAGTTGCGCCAGCGGGACGCCCCCGATTCCAGGGAGAATGTGGCGGTAGATCAGGTTGCGGTATCCGCCCACGGTACTGCCTCTCCATCTACCCTGATTCTCACAGAACCAGCAGTCACACAACTGGCCTACCGTGAAGTTAGGTTCTTTCTGCATATCGTCGCCTCCTTTTGGCAAACGAACAATACCACAGAAAGAAGGAAATAGCCACTACTTTATCGCCATGCGTATCCCCCTGTTGTCTTTGGTGCAGCGGCATGGTAGAATGAAATAACTTTGGGGAGACAGTCATTAATTTGTGTGGAGATGGGCTGCGCTCAGACTACTGGTGGGAAGGGCTTTATTCTTTGTTTATGCGGCGCAATTCCTGCGCCGCTCCTCTGCGGTAATTTGCTCTGCCATTGTCCCTCAAACTGGGCGGAACATCTTTTAATACACAGAATCCAATCCCACACAAATCCCAAAAGACGAAAGGGTTTCTTGAAACAAGCAGGGCAAAAGAGTTTTAAAGAGGAACTGCCCAAGCAGAGGAAAGGGCCAAAGAGGGCGGTAAAGTGCCGGCTGAAGGTTCCGACAAACATTTGGGAGCAAGATGCCGGGAGTTCGAGTCTCCCCACTCGGACCAAAAACCGCCTCAAAACTGATGTTTTGAGGCGGTTTTCATAACTTTTCAAACAATAATTTGTTTAACGTTCTGCACAAATATGGTCTCAAATGTGGTCAACTCACTTTTGCGGATCTGTTTTGAATTTTCGTTGTAGACATAGTTTTTGGTCCGCCTTCGCCACGATTCGTTCTGAAAAGAAGCAAAGGCAAACTGCACAATTTTTGAAATATGGGGTCATGACCACCTGTTCACAATCAGTTCACGCGGCCGCAACCTTATCTTTGAATCTTGCGTCGCAAAATCTGATAGGCTTGGCTGCACTTTCCCGGCCTTGTCCCTCTCGGCGAGGCCGTGTATAATGGCAGTGGAAAACAGTGAAAGAAACGAGTAAGGAGCAGTGCCATGCGGATCCTTATGCTGGGCAACAGCTTTATCTCCACCAATAATATGCCTCAGATGCTCTCTGAGCTGACCGGGGCGGAGGTGGTCTACCACACCCGGGGCGGGGCGCGGCTGTCGGAGCAGCTGAATCCCAACACCAGGCTGGGCAGTCAGACCCAGGCGGCGCTCCGAAACGAGCAGTGGGACTATGTGGTGCTCCAGGAGATGAGCCACGGCCCCATCACCGCCCCCAAGAGCTTCTTTTCCAGCGTGGAGCAGCTTTGCCGGCAGATTCGGGCAAACGGGGCAGTCCCCATTTTGTTCGCCACCTGGACCTACCAGAAGGGCGGGGCCAAGCTGACGGACAAGGGCTGGGACTACGACGAGATGGCCCAAAAGCTGTCCGAGGCCTACCACAAAGCGGCACTGGAAAATAACGCCCTGATCGCCGATGTGGGCCGACGGTTTTACGAGTGGTCCGATCCCCAGGACCTCTATGCTGCCGATGGCGTTCATCCCAGTGAGCTGGGCTCTCATATTGCGGCGGAGACCATTGCGGCAGTGATCCAGCAGCACGAAAAGGAGGCGCAGTAATATGCCAAACACCACAAAGCAGGCTCTGGAGGAATCCCTGAAGCATATGCTGCTGAAAAAGCCCCTGGACAAGATTACCATCCGGGACATCACCGAGGACTGCGGCATCAGCCGCATGGCCTTCTACTACCACTTCCAGGACATCTACGACCTGGTGGAGTGGGCCTGCATCGAGGACGCGTCCAAGGCCCTCCAGGGGAAGAAGACCTACGAGACCTGGCAGGAGGGGCTTTTGCAGATCTTTGAGGCGGTGCTGGAAAACAAGCCCTTCATCCTCAACGCCTACCGCTGTATCAGCCGGGAGCAGATGGAGCGGTTCCTCTACCAGCTGACCTATGGCCTGATCCGGGGCGTGGTGGAAGAGCAGAGCCGGGGGACGGCCATCTCTGAGGAGGATAAGTCCTTTATTGCGGAATTTTACAAGTACAGTTTTGTAGGGGTTATGCTGGACTGGATTCGCCAAGGAATGACCGACGATCCCCAGGTGTTGACGGGAAAGATCAGCGCCGCCATGCGGGGCAGTATCGCCAACGCCATCCGAAATTTTTCGAAAACAGAATAAGAGCCGCTTTACAATCCGGGCCCGATGATTAGTTTTTGATCATCGGGCCCGGATTGTAAATAGAAGAAATGCTTTGCAGGGAGTAAAATCAAGCCATCAAAATGAATCCGGCCCGCAGAAGCGGCAGGATCGGAAAGGCGGTATCTGACATGGATAAGAAATTGGGAGCACTGACTGCAGCGGCGGCTGTAGCTGGAGCGGGCGCGGCGGTAGTCCTGGCAAAGAAGGGGGCGGGCGGCCAAAAGGCGGTGGAGAAGTCCGGGCCTGAAACCTGCGCTTCGGCCTCCTATCGGAATACGGAGCTGGGGAACCATGAGAAAAACCGCAAGGGCATCTATTATACCAACGGCAACTATGAGGCCTTTGCCCGGCCGGAGAAGCCGGAGGGCGTGGAGAACAAGAGCGCCTACATTGTGGGCAGCGGCCTGGCGGCCCTGGCGGCGGCCTGCTTCCTGGTGCGGGACGGGCAGATGCCCGGGGACCGCATCCACATCCTGGAGGCCATGGACGTGGCCGGCGGTGCCTGCGACGGCATCTTCGACCCCAGCCGGGGCTATGTGATGCGGGGCGGCCGGGAGATGGAGGACCACTTTGAGTGCCTGTGGGACCTGTTCCGCTCCATCCCCTCTTTGGAGAAGCCGGGGGCCTCGGTGTTGGATGAGTTCTACTGGCTCAACAAGCACGACCCCAACTACTCCCTGTGCCGGGCAACGGTGGACCGGGGCCGGGACGCCCGCACCGACGGGAAGTTCAACCTGAGCCAGAAGGGCTGCATGGAGATCATGAAGCTCTTCATGACCCCGGACGAGGACCTGTACGACAAGACCATCGAGGACGTCTTTGACGACGAGGTGTTCTCCTCCACCTTCTGGCTGTACTGGCGGACCATGTTCGCCTTTGAGAACTGGCACAGCGCCCTGGAGATGAAGCTCTACTTCCAGCGCTTCATTCACCACATCGCGGGACTCCCCGACTTCAGCGCCTTGAAATTTACCCGGTACAACCAGTACGAGTCCCTGATCCTGCCCATGCAGAAGTACCTGGAGGAGGCCGGGGTGGACTTCCGTTTCGGCACCGAGGTCACCAACGTGATCTTCGACATCCGGGACGGCAGAAAGACGGCCACCGCCATCGAGTGCCGGGTCAACGGCGCGGAGCAGGGCATTGTCCTCACGGAGAACGACCTGGTGTTTGTCACCAACGGCTCCTGCACCGAGGGGACCATCTACGGCGACCAGGACCACGCCCCCAACGGGGACGCGGAGGTGCGCACCAGCGGCTGCTGGAGCTTGTGGAAGAACATCGCCAAGCAGGATTCCGCCTTTGGACGGCCGGAGAAGTTCTGCTCCGACATCTCCAAGACCAACTGGGAGTCGGCCACCATCACCACTTTGGACGACAAGATCCTCCCCTATATCACCAACATCTGCAAGCGGGACCCCCGCACCGGGAAGGTGGTCACCGGCGGTATCGTCAGCTGTCAGGACTCCAAGTGGCTGCTGAGCTGGACCATCAACCGCCAGGGGCAGTTCAAGGAGCAGGAGCCGGAGAAGGTGTGCGTCTGGGTGTACGGCCTCTTTACCGACGTACCCGGCGACTATGTGAAAAAGCCCATGAAGGAGTGTACCGGAAAGGAGATCACCCAGGAGTGGCTCTACCACATCGGCGTGCCGGTGGAGCAGATCCCGGACCTGGCTGCCCACAGCGCCGTGTGCGTGCCCACCATGATGCCCTACATCACCGCCTTTTTCATGCCCCGGACCAGGGGAGACCGGCCCGATGTGATCCCCGACGGCTGCGTGAACTTCGCCTTCCTGGGCCAGTTCGCCGACACCCCCCGGGACACCGTGTTCACCACCGAGTACTCCGTGCGCACCGCCATGGAGGCCGTCTACGGCCTGCTGGGGGTGGACCGGGGGGTGCCCGAGGTGTGGGGCAGCGTGTACGACATCCGGGAGCTGCTGCACAGCACCGTCTGCTTGATGGACGGCAGGTCCCCGCTGGAGGTCTCGTTGCCCGGTCCTCTGGAGCTGCTGAAAAAGCCCCTGCTGAAGGCGGTCCGGGGGACCGTCATCGAAAAGGTCCTGCGGGATCAGGACGTGCTTCGGGACGGCATGTGACCGTTGGGTTCTGCCATTCTGCGTCCTGAAAACCGAGGAGACGACCGTTACCCAGAATACTTTCATCCCTAACCGGGGCCTCCTTCTCAAAGATTATCGCCCGTCATGAGATTGAAAACATTGATATAATGACAAATGAAAGAGGATCGTATCGAGTTATGATACGATCCTCCTCTATTTCAGATTCCCCACCCCCAGTATCCCCCGCATCATCTCATACCACTTGGCCGCTGTGTGCCTTGTCACCCCGGCGCCTCGGGCGATGGCCCGGAAGCTGGTCACGTCGGGGTGGAACTTCATGTACGTCCCAAATTGCAAACCTCCGCACAAATCACTTGCCACAGCGCGCAAGCAGTTGTATAATTTTCATTGAAAAGTAGTATGATAAATCTGTAAAGTTTTCAGTGAGGTGTGGCGCTATGGAGATCAAACGGGACCGCTATCTGAACAAGCTCATATCCTTCATGTGGGATGGACAAGTGAAGGTCATCACTGGCATCCGCCGCTGCGGAAAGTCCTACCTCCTCCGCAATCTGTTCCGCACTTATCTGTTAGGGGAGGGCGTTCCGGCAGATCACATTCTCTCCTTTGAGTTGGATCTGACCCGTGATATTCGGTACCGGAACCCGCTGGAGCTTGCAAATCGTGTCCGGGAGATCGTTGAAAACCAGAGGGAGCAATTCTATCTTTTCGTAGACGAGATCCAGATGTCGGACGAAGTACCGAATCCCTATAACCCGGACGGGAAGAAGATCACCTTCTACGATGCGCTCAACGATTTGAAGTCCCTGTCCAATCTGGACATCTATGTGACCGGAAGCAACTCCCGGATGCTCTCCTCAGACATCCTCACCGAGTTCCGGGGGCGCAGCGATGAGATCCGGGTGCATCCGCTCAGTTTTGCGGAGTATTACTCCGCTGTGGGCGGGGACAAGGAGGACGCATTTGAAAACTACGCCTTCTACGGCGGAATGCCGCTGATTTTGTCCCGCCCCAGTGACGCGGCGAAAATGCAGTACTTGAGTTCTCTCTTCTCTGAAGTTTATTTGAAGGACATTGTGGAGCGCAAGAAGGTCAAACGGGAGGATGTGCTTTCGGATATTCTGGACCTGCTCTGCTCCTCAGTGGGGTCGCTGACCAACCCCACCAGGGTGGCGGATACCATCAACTCCAAGCAGAAGCGGAGCGGTGAGAATACGGTTTCCCCCAACACTGTGAAAGCGTATATGGATCACTTGGCGGACGCGTTCCTTTTTACTGAGTGTAAGCGCTGGGATGTCAAGGGGAAAAACTATTTCGATTACCCCAACAAATATTACTGTGAGGACATCGGCCTGCGGAATGCCCGCATCGGTTTCCGCCAGCAGGAGATGACCCACATCATGGAGAACATCCTTTTCAATGAGCTGATGGTGCGGGAGTGCGCAGTGGACATTGGGATCGTGTACAGCTATGAGCGAAACGCCAAAGGAAAACTGACCCCGGTAGCACGGGAGATCGACTTCATTGCTGCTTCCGGCGGAAAAAAGACTTATATCCAGTCCGCCTACGCTCTTGGGACGGAGGAAAAGTCTGTCACGGAAAACAAACCGCTCTCCCTGACGGGGGACTCTTTTCCGAAGATCATCGTCCGGCACGACATCCGGAAACGTTGGTACGATGACAACGGCGTTCTGAATATTGGAGTCTTGGACTTCCTGCTGGACGATACATTGGTCTGAGCAACGGATCATCTGGATCACAGGAAGAGGCTGGTATCAAAGTGTGATACCAGCCTCTTCCACATTTTACGCCGCCCGCCCCAGCATTCCCTGCATCATCGCATACCACTTCGCCGCCGTGTGCCTCGTCACCCCGGCGCCTTTGGCGATGGCCCGATAGCTGGTCACGTCGGGGTGGAATTTCATGTACGTCCAGATCTTCTTCTGAGTTTTGGTCAGCTTATCCGGCGGAGTGATGCCCCGTGCCCGGTCCCGCAGGGCCTGCCGCTCCGCATTCATCTGCTGGATCAGCACCTTCAGCTTTTCCTCGCACGCCTCCCGGGTGTGGGCGTAGACGCATTTGGAATGCTTGGTGCCGTCCGGCCAGGTGGGGGAGTAGCGTCCCTCAAACAGGTGGTCATTGATCTGAGAGATGCACCCGGTGCCGGGCTTCCGGGTTTTTCTCAGCACCGGCTGGAAGTCTGCGGCCGGGTTTTGCTCTGCCTGAGCAGGATTCTCCAGCACCTCGTTGCCCAGTCCCCGGTCGATTTTCGCCGCCGCCTCGCTCTGCATATCCCCGGTGACATGGGTGTAGATGTCCAGGGTGGTGGCCGCCGACACATGGCCCAGCATAGCGGAGAGGGTCTTCACATCCATGCCGTTCTCCAAGGACAGGGTGGCAAACGTGTGCCGTAAATCGTGAAATCTGATCCTCTTACATCCGGCCCGCTCCAGAATGATCTGGAGCCGCCGGCGCACCGCTCCCGGCGTCATGGGCACGTCCTCTTTGACTGGCGAGGGGAACATCCACCGGGAGTCCACCGTCTCCCGATAGTGCCGCAGCACCTCTACTACGCCGGGCGGCAGGACCAGCCTGCGGATGGAGGCGCGGGTCTTGGGGACGCTCACCTGGAGCTGTCCCCGCACCTCGTAGACCTGCTTGTTCACCGTCAGGGTCCCGGTCTTGAAGTCCAGGTCGTCCCACTGGAGCGCCAGCAGTTCTCCCCGCCGCAGGCCAGTGCACAGATCCAGGAGAAACAGCTCGAAATAACCTTCCGCCTGTGCCTGGATGAGGAACCGCTGGAGCTCTTCCCGGCCCAGCACCTGCATCTCCCGGCCCCGCTTGGGAGGCAGCTTGCAGCCCACCGCCGGATTGGTGCGGATCAGCTCCTCCTGCGCCGCCTTCTCCAGAGCGGACCGGCAGGCGGCGTGGAGGCCGCGCACCATGGAGTCGGACAGCCCCTTGCCGAACTGCTCTGTGCGGATGAGCCGCCCGCCCGTTTTCATCCGGGCATAGAACTGCTGGAGGTCCTTCTGGGCCAGCTGGTTCAGGGGGATCTTCCCCAGCTCCGGGATGATGTGCTGATAGATCTTCGCCTCGTAGTTGGCCTGGGTGGTGGGGCGGATCTGGGGCTTCACATAGTTCTGATACCAGAAGTCCAGCCACTCCCCGAAGGGCATCTCCGGCCGGACCTTCTCCGTTTTGGAGCCGGTTACCGTCTCCCGGAGCTGCTTCAGTTTTTCCTGACACTCCCGTTTCGTCTTAGCCAGGACGTTCTTTGTCCTGGGCAGGCCCTTCTCGTCGTAGCCGATGACCACCCGGCCCTCCCAGCGGCCGTCTTTCCGCTGGCGGACGGAGCCCTCGCCCTTTTTCCGCCGCTTACCCATGGCGGGCACCTCCTTCCGGCCTGTCTCTCTGCCACGGTTTCAGGTCTTTCCCCAGGAGATTTTCCAGAAAGCCGCCCACGATGTGGCTGGCCTCCTGCTGCATATCCGGCGTCACATGGGTGTAGGTGTCCAGGGTGAAGCTGGCGTTGGTGTGGCCCAGGATGCCGGACAAGGTCTTGGCGTCCACGCCGCTGGTGAGGGCGTGGGTGGCAAAGGTATGCCTTAAATCGTGAAATCGGATCGCAGGAAGCCCTGCCTCTCTTAAGATCCGCTTCATCCAGTAGTAGGCGGCACTGGGCCGCACCGGTTTCTCCGGAGCCAGCGGTTCCGGGAAGATCCACTGACTGACGGCGTGCTTCCTCCGCTCCTTCAGCCGCTGGACGGTGCTGGGCGGCAGGCGGATGGTCCGCCGCCCTTGGCTGGTCTTCGTCTCGCCGATCTCCAGCTCCCCGGCCTTGGGGACATTCACGGACCGAAGGATCTTCAGCGTCCCGGCCTTCTCGTCGAAGTCCTGCCACATGAGGCCGCAGATCTCGCCCCGACGGAGACCGGTGGTCAGCTCCGTGTAGAAGAAGTCACGCCAGATCTCGTTGCGGTCCACCGCCGCCAGGAAGATGTCCATCTGCTCCTTTGTGAGGATCTGTTTGGGACGATGGTTGGCCTTGGGCACC